>JBMTHG010000018.1:0-23435 GCA_049436045.1 Bdellovibrionota bacterium | reverse complement strand
AATTGTTTCAGGTCTTACGGGAGCACAGTTTCAGCTTCGAATTTGTCAGCAAAGTACTCAGAGCTATCGAATTTCGGATTACTGGGTTTCTACGCCAAGCTCGATCGAGTTTGGTGGTATTAAGATTTATGTAAATGAGATTTTTGATGAAGCACCTTCTTTAAATCTTCTGGAGAACTATGAACTGACAATTTTGAACAATCTCGTTTTATTGTTTCCACTTCAGCAAAACACTGGTGATACCCTCGATGTGCGAGAAGGCCCAGGCGTCGATAAGATTCATTTGGATTTTGATTTGATTCAGGTAATATCGAATTAATGTTTCGCTTTTTTTTTGTTGGGTCTTTGTTTCTTCTTGCTCTTCAAATGGCGTGTCAAAAAGAAGAGCCACTTCAGTTTCAGCTTAAAAATCAGATTTATTCTCCCCTCATGGTTTCTCCAGTTTTAAAAGCTTTCACAAGTTGTAGATTGTATGACTCTATCAAAGATTTTCATGCGGAGCTGAGAAAGGCGCGTGCTCAAACAGATGGCTTTAAGATTTTAAGAGACACCCAAAATATGCTGGTTTTGGGTTGGACAGAGAATTCAGCAAAATATTTTTTCTCTGATTTAGAGGCCTGCGAATCTTATCTCGAGGGGCTTAAAGCTTCAGGTTGGGTTCAGAAATAAAACTATGTCGCTTTCTTTTCCAAAAGAGAAAATAAAGATTCTTTTATTAGAAAACATTCACGAGTCTGCTGTAGAAAATTTCAAGGTCGACGGATTTGAAGTCGAAAAACTTTCTAGCTCTCTTTCTGAAAAAGATCTTTTGGCTCGAGCCAAAGATATTCATATTTTAGGAATTCGATCAAAAACCCAAATACCAGCCTCATTTTTTGAAAGTGCAAAAAAACTACTAAGCATTGGATGCTTTTGTATTGGTACAAATCAAGTCGATTTAGAGGCAGCAAAAAAATCAGGAGTTCCAGTTTTTAATGCACCCTACAGCAACACTCGAAGTGTGGCTGAAATGGTGATCGCAGAGATTATTATGCTCTCGCGGCGTCTTGGTGATCGTAATAACGAGCTTCATCAAGGAATTTGGAAGAAAGATTCTAAAAATGCTTTTGAAGTTCGTGGCAAGACCCTTGGAATTATAGGATACGGAAACATTGGTACTCAAGTGGGGGTTCTTGCAGAGAGTTTAGGCCTTAAGGTTTTATTTTTTGATATCTTAACAAAAATGCCGATCGGAAATAGTCGTGCGATGGAGAGCTTAGAGGCTCTCTTAGGCGCCTCAGACTTTGTGACTCTTCATGTTCCAGAAACAGACTCAACAAAAGATTTAATGAACTCCACCACCCTCAAGCAGATGAGAAAGGGGGCTTTTCTCATCAACGCGAGTCGGGGCTCGGTCGTCGATCTAAAGGCTCTCGCTATGGAAATCGAAAGTGGGCATCTGGCGGGTTGTGCCGTTGACGTCTATCCGGAAGAGCCTTTAAGCAATACAACTCATTTTCAGTCAGAGCTTCAGAAATTACCTAATGTGATTTTGACCCCGCATATCGGAGGCAGCACCGAAGAGGCACAAGAAAATATCGGCAAAGAAGTCTCAGATTTTCTCATTCGCTTTATCAATCGCGGGGAGACGAGTCTTGCTGTTAACTTTCCAAAGGCTGATCTCGTCGATCGAAAAGAAAGCCATCGAATTTTAAATGTTCATCAGAATGTTCCAGGGGTTTTGGCGAATATCAACGCGATCATCTCTTCGCTTGGAGCAAACATTCAAGGCCAGCAGTTGAGCACCGACTCTGAAATTGGATACCTCATCATGGATGTCGATAAGAATTTATCAGACCAAGTGAAGGATCAAATTTCAAAACTTTCTACGAGTATTAAAACTCGAATTCTTTATTGAGTAGTCTAGAAAATTTTTCCGGGATTTAAAATTCCATCTGGATCAAAAACTTTTTTGATCTGTTGCATAAGTCTGATCTCTTCCTCGCTTCTGGAATAATGGAGAAAGTCTTTTTTAAACAGACCAATTCCATGTTCGGCAGAGATGCTTCCCCCAAGTCTTTGAAGAGTCTCAAAAAGCAAATGACTAACTTTTCGGCAATGATCTTGAAATTTTTCAATCGGCCAGTCAGCCGGTTTAAGAATATTGAGGTGCAAGTTGCCATCACCGATGTGACCAAACCATAGAACTTCAAACTCTGAATAATTTTTTCTAATCAAGCTTTCAAAGGCTGATATAAATTCCGGAATTTTTGAAATTCTCACTGAGACGTCATTCTTATAGGGCTGAGCATCTGAAATGGCTTCGGATATGTTTTCTCGATAAGACCAAAGGTCCTTAAATTGCTGAGAATTTTGTGCTTGAATGCCATCCAAGGCTAAGTGATCTTTAAGAATCTCATCCAGAAGATCATCTATCGAGGAATCAATTCCCTCAATCTCTACAAGAATATAAAGCGCCTGTGAAGCTGCAAAGGGCTGCTCTAAATCAGTCTTTTGAATCACTTTTTCTAAACATTTGTGATCAAAAACTTCAAAAGCACTTAAGTTTGAGATTTTTTGAAATCGAGAGAGAATCTTTAGAGCCTTCTCCCAAGAAGAGCAGCCGAGTAAAAAAAGAGATTTCTCTTTTGGAAGGTGCGTGAGCTTCATCGTCGCCTTTGTGATGATTCCAAGGCTGCCTTCACTTCCAATAAAGAGATGGCGAAGATCATAGCCGGTAGCATTTTTCATCAGGCCTCGATTAAGTTCAAGAACTTCTCCAGTGCCGGTGACGACTTCGAGGCCTGTCGCCCAGTTTCTGATGTTCCCATAGCGAAGCACGTGTAGTCCGCCAGCATTCGTAGCCAAATTGCCCCCGATCTGACTCGAGCCTTTTGAAGAAAAATCTACAGGAAAAAAACAAGAATGTGACTTTGCAAAGTTTTGTAGCTCTTCTGTTACGACGCCAGCCTCAAGATCGACACTTAGGTCTTCTTCATTAAATCCTAAAATTCGATTCATTTTTTCAAGAGAAACAATCAACTCATTTTGATGAGCGAGCGCCCCACCGCTTAAGCCCGTTCTTCCCCCTGAAACGACGATTCCCTGGCGATGATCTCGGCATAGTTGAACGATATGAGCGACTTCCTCTGTGCTTTTTGGAAAAACTGCGGCCAAAGCTTTTGGCTGCATGATTTTCAGCCAATCGCGACCGTAGTGAAGGATATCATCGCTGGATGTTTTGATCTGATCTTGGCGAAGAAATTTTGAAAGATGCTCCAAGATTGGCATTTAAGAAGAATAGTACCAAGTTTATGAAAAAGCGATCGAGTTTTATATCACTTAAGATTTTGCCAAAGGGATGACTTTCTATAGAATGATTTCGTGGAGTTTGCTGGAGTCATATTTTTTATCGGCGCACTAGTGTTTCTGTCTCATTTTTTTGTAGGCATTTTTTCAAAAACACAGATTCCAGATATTTTATGGTTGATGCTCATTGGGGTTCTTTTGGGCCCGCTTCTTGGATTTATTCGACCAGATCATTTTGGAGAGTTAGGAAAGATTTTGGCCAAAATCACACTCGTTGTGATTTTGTTTGAGGGAGGTCTCGAGATTCGACTCGATTTTTTAAAGCGTTATTTAGGAAGCGCACTTTTTTTAACGATCTCTTCCTATTTGGTTTGTTTTTTTATTCTCTGGTTTTTCTTATCTTCACTGGGAAGCTTTGGGTCACTAGGGGCGATTTTTCCAGCAGCAATTTTAGCGGGCCCAGCGCCAAGTGTTGTGATTCCAATGCTGAAGCACATGAAACTTCAAGACTCCACTCGAACCATCCTTTCGATTGAAGCGACGCTTGGAGAGGCCCTTTGTATTTTGGTGTCGTTAGCTATTTTACAGAGAGTAACAAATTTAGAGCTGGCGCAAATGGGGCTTGGTTATTTTTTCTTTAAGCTAGGTGTTTCTTTTGTTCTCGCTATTTTTCTCGGATTTTTTGCTGGGTATATTTGGTCGCTACTTCTGACGAGAGTTAGAAAGCTGCACAATAGCTTGTTCACAACGCCCGCCTTCGTTTTCATTGTTTTCGGCCTGGCTGAAATTCTCACGATAAGTGGTCCGATCGCCGTTCTTGTTTTTGGTATTACCATGGGAAACATCCGATATGTGACCAATCGATTTTTTAAGAATTTAGAAGTCGGAAACGTCGTCAGTCACACAAAGGCTGAAAAGAACTTTTTTTCAGAGATCGTCTTCATTTTAAAGATTTTCTTTTTTATCTATCTAGGGATTTCAATTGATTTCAGTCAGATCAATGCCTTTATCGTTGGGGGCATTGTGGTGGTTTTGATTTTAGTGGCGCGCTGGTCGACGGCTGTCTCTCTGCGGCCAATTCTCAAATGGTCGCTTTCAGATGCCAGACAAGTGATGTCTATGTTTCCTCGGGGATTGGCCGCGGCAATTTTAGCCTCGGTGCCAATGATTCAGGGTATTGAAGGCTCGGAAGAAGTCGCCTCAATTGTGAATTACACAGTATTTCTCTCTATTATACTCACTTCCGTCATGATTTTTTGGACCTCTCGCCATGGCCAGATGATGGAGTCTGCGGGTGATGAAGACACAGTCACTGAAGCTTCAAAGAAATAGACTAGACCTTTAGGCCATGGCTTTGATAGCACGAGCACATTAAGGAGAGGTGGCCGAGTGGTTGAAGGCGCACGCCTGGAACGCGTGTATAGGGTCAAACCTATCGAGGGTTCGAATCCCTCTCTCTCCGCCATTTAAAAAAATTAAGGAAAATCAATGTTGAGCCACTTGTTTGTGATTACTTTCGGTCTCATCGGATTCTTTGGAGATTCTGAAAGCTCTCTCATTGTGAGAAAAGATTTAGAGATTCAATCGGGAAGACATTTTAAAAATTTGGTGCTTTTGGAGGGGCGTCTTAGCTTTGGTGGCAGTGCTGAGAACCTTGTGATTCTTGGCGGTGAGGCCATTCTTGAGAGTTCAGCTCGTGTCGATCATCTGTATCTTTTTGAGGGAAGTGTTGAACAGCAAGAGGGTGCGGAGGTGAAAAATTTCGGGGATAAGGGAGAAAACCTCTTGTTTGATGTTTGGGCCTGGGCTCGAGCTTTCAAAGATAAGCTCGATGAAATTTTAAAAAACATCATTGGATGGGAAAAGGCCAAACTTTGGGGATTTTTGTCTAACTTTCTTTTGGCGCTACCAGTTTTATTCGGAGTTATACTTTTTATTTTGATTCCAGGTCTCGGAGAGACGTCGAGCACGGAGCTAAGGCGTGCTCCTTTTCAATCCCTTTTCTTAGGAGTTGTTTTTGTGATTAGTTTGATTCCCATCAGTCTCTTACTTGTCATCAGTCTTGTGGGAATTTTGTTTTTACCATTTTTGTTTATTTTTTATCTTTTGGTCTTATGGCTTGGCTTTTTTGTCTTTGCGATCTTTGTGGGCCGACTGATTCTAAATCTTTTTAAACTGCAGCACAGAATTGCAGGACTTTTTTTGGGCTTACTGATTTTATTTTTGATATTGAGTATTCCCGTTGCCAACTTTTGGATTTATCAAATCGCAAGTTTGATGGGGTGTGGTGGAATTTTGCTTAGTCTGTTTTCTAATCGAGTACAGATTTACAAAGTCTAAGGGCACGCCTGCTTAACTTATCTTTGTGGGAGCTTTCCTTCGAGAAGGTCGGCTAGGCTCTGAGTTGTCTTGATTCGACTAAAGACAATTTTTATAAAGGCCGTGATGGGCACTGATAGAAACATCCCGGGTATTCCCCAGATGAGTCCCCAAAAGAGTAAAAAGAAAAGCACAGTAATAGGATGCAAATTCAAGCTATTGCCCATCCATTTTGGTTCTAAAACATTGCCGACGAAAAACTGAATAGCTCCGAGAAGAATCAAAACGGCCGCAAAGCTGCCGCCAAATCCAAATTGCAAAAGAAGAATCGGAAGCGGAAGAATCGTCGCCACAATAGATCCAATATTTGGAATAAAGTTTAGCAAAAAGGCTAAAACTCCAAACATGAGTGCTAGATCTACTTGAAACGAAAACAAGATCACTGAAAAAGATATTCCAGTAATTAAAGAGCACAAAAGTTTGATGTTTACGTATTTTGAAACATTGGCTTTGACTTCTTTGGCGAGTGAATTTTTATCGGCGAGGTTTTGGCCCGCAAGAAAAAAGATTACAAAGATACTGATCAAAACAAAATTTCCAAAAAATCCAAAGAGGCTTCCGGTAACGGATTTTGCTACCGTAAAGAATGGAAGATTTTCCGCCTTGCCAATAATGCTATCGATATCAATGGGGATATTTTTAGACTTGAGAAACTCAAGAAGCTGCATCAACCAAATTTCTACCTGAGCCTTGTAATCATTAGCGCTATCTAAAAAGTTTCCAAACGAGATCGAGATGAGCAAAAAGATTAAAAGTGAAAGTGAGGCAAAGAGAAGTCCCGTTAAGCTAATGGCGAGCCAGCGATTTAGTTTTAGGCGCAGTTGAAACCAGTCAAGTAAGGGGGTGAGGGCGGTAAAAATAAAAAGTGAAAAAACAAAAGGCACCATAATAGGGCGCACATAGATCAGCGCCCCAGTGAGAGCCAATATGGTTAAAGTGACCAAACAAGCATTGTTTATTTTGGCATAGGATTCATGCATAAGCTGTATTATTCGGCTTTTTTTTTGGTTTGTGAATTCGGAAGTTCCGTAAGATTTTCCCGAAAGTAAAGGCCTAGCCTCCGTTTTCAGGAGGTTTTCCTTTGGCCCTGGGTTTGCGTCTTTTAGCTCATATGAAAACAATCATGGTATCAAAAGAGGTTTTAGATGAGGTTCTATTTGAAGTTTTGCGGGTGAAGATGAGCTCCTGGCCCTTTGTTTTGGGTCATGAAGATCGAAAGAAACGCCGGGTGGCGATTTGGGCCTATCATTTCTATCTTGGAGTGGAGCTCAGTGTTTTGCAGCAAATCTTTGGAATTCAAAGCACTCAGAGTTTGAGGAAAATTCTCGCCAAAAAAACTCTCGCTGAAGAAGAATTTAACTGGCGCCGCTTTGTGATGAAAAAGCTTGAGGCCAAGTTGACTCTTTATCGCCCTATGCATGTCGCAGCCGCATGATCTCAAGTTGAATAAATTCGGCAACTTAGTTTTGGCATTAAGCTTGCTCCTAGACCTTGGTAAGGGAGATGTTTAATGAAAGAGGCTTATGAGCTAAAAGGGCTCATTGAACATGGGTTAAAGTTAGGGCCAATCGCCGATGAGGCGCAAAAACCTTGGGAAGATTTACTAAAACTTTATCTGAGTCTTTTGACGAATCGGGCGGGGATAGAAAAAATAAAGCCTGGCCTTCAAAAGCTTCACAATTATTTTCACGATTCGTTTGAGTCGCATCTTTTTCAATCAGAGTTGGGTTTGAGATCTCAGATCAGGCGACTGGGATTGAACTTAGCGCCGACTCGCCAAGCTTCGTCAGCCGTGACCTCGAGTTCGAGTTTTTCCAAATTTCGCATGCTTTTCCAGAAACTCAATCATCGATGAGGCGACATCTTTCGATGTCGCTTTTTCAATTCCCGATAAACCAGGTGAGGAATTGACTTCCATCACTAAAGGGCCTCGATTCGATCGAAGAATATCGACTCCAGCAACATTGAGTCCCATGATCTGAGCGGCTCTGACGGCAGTCGCTCGTTCTTCGGGTGTGATTCGGATAGCTTCAGCGCTTCCTCCGCGATGAAGATTTGATCGAAAATCGCCATCTTTGCTTTGGCGCTTCATGCTGGCAATCACCTTATCTCCGATTACAAAACAACGAATATCTGTGCCCGAAGACTCCGCAATGAATTCTTGAATCAAAAAGTAGGCATCGAGGCCCCTAAAGGCATCAATCACGCTTTGGGCAGCCTTTCGTGTTTCGGCGAGAACCACGCCCTTTCCGTGGGTGCCCTCGATGAGTTTCAAAATGAATGGGGGCCCATCCACAAGACCAATGAGATCATCTGTATCGTCTGGTGAATGACCAAAGGCCGTGATCGGCAGACCGATACCCTTTCGCGATAGAAGCTGTAAGGATCGCAATTTGTCTCTGGCTCTGGTGATTCCTTGTGATTCATTCAGACAATAGACCCCCATCATTTCAAACTGTCGAACGACGGCGGTTCCATAAAAAGTATGAGAGGCTCCGATGCGTGGAATGATAGCATCGAATCCTTCGAGTTTTTGACCTCGATAATGAATGCTTGGTTCTCGTGGAATAATATTCATATAACATCGAAGCGGATCAATCACGCTGACATCATGGCCACGATTTTTTGCGGCTTCGACGAGTCGAGAAGTGGAATAGAGAGTCTTCTTTCTTGAGAGAATTCCTATTTTCATACAAATTTTCGATTTTTTAATTTTTTAGAGCGCTGGCCGCAAAGATAAGATTTAGAGGGAAAAATTTGACAATGCTTGAGTGCCGATCGGCCCAAGAGCATACGAAATCTCATTTTCTCTCTATTTGTTAAAGTTAATTCAATGGGCCACATTCGATCACCGATCTTGACTGGCGTTTGGATAACCCAGCGAAGCTCGCGGTGTCCACCGGAATCCGATACAATTCTTCGATCGACCACTTCGGCTTCGCAGGTTTTCCGCTTCGATTTGTTTTGAAGAGGAAGAACGACGAATCGGACTTTGAGCCGCCCTTTTGAGTCATAAAAAACTTCAATTTTTTCGGTGTGAATGGCTGAGGTTTTGGCTCCGGTATCAATCTTTGCCTTGATTTTTGAGATCCCCAAAAGAGGAAGGCCGGCCCATTCGCGCCAACCCAATTTCATCATCAAGAGCTCATCCCGAAGCACAGGTTCGAGCTTAATGAGATCGCCAAAGCTAATCTAGATAATTTAAGAGGCGCGTTTTTTCTTTTTAGCTCCGGATAATTCCTTTGCTAAATATCGACGCTGTTGATCGAGCAAGCGTTCGGTCATTTCTTTTACGGGAATTTTATAAAGACCCATCAAAACCTTTAACTTTGGTAAAGGCGGTGAACAAAGACCTCTCTCAAAATTTGAGACAAATTGAGGGCTCGTATAGCCGAGAGCTTCTGAAACCTCCGTTTGGCTGAGTTGAGCTTTTGTTCTTTTGTTTTTAAGATAGGCCCCAAATTCTTTGTAGATTGGGCCAATTTTTATGGAGGGGCGATACTTCTTCATATTGAACTCTAGTTTTTAACTTATCTTAAGAAATTGAAAAGCTAAAAACTTCTAAACTTTTTTCTTCACTCGGTCGCTGGGGGGTATGAGGCGGCCTATCAATGCCATAGAGGGGCGCAAACTTAAGGTAGAGCTCAAAAAATTTTGATAGTTTTCTTTTGTGGAAGAAAATTGAGGGAAGAAATTGGCGGCTACAAGAAAAACAATAGCGATAGTTAGGCGAAGACTGGCAGATTCATGAAAGAGTTGAGTATAGGAAAAATTTGATTGTAAGACCTCTCCACCAATAGAGGCGGCGAAGAGGGCCACCAAGTTCATGAGGGCAATATGAAGTCCGATCACGGGTCGGCTGTTGTTTCTGAAGCATCTTTGAAGAATCACGATCGTGAAAAGATCAAAGCCCGCCCAAGCGCCTCCAGAAACAATTTCGATTAAAATCAGAGCATTCGTGCTATCGAAATAGCTCCATAAAAAGGCGACTCCGGCGATGATAAACAGACAAATTTTTAAACCGGCGACTGGCTGAAACGAAAAGTCAGATCGGCTCCATTGATGCAAGAATAAAGCTCGAGAAAGAAAGGGAATAGCAGTAATCCAAACATAGTCCTGAAGCTTAAGATGAAGCTCATTCAGCATGTATGGCGTGAAATAAGGTGAGGCATAGCCCGCGGAAAATTTAAAAGCGATCATGATAAAGATAAAAGCCAATACCCAACGAGGAGCTTTTAAAATACTGTTAAGCACGGCTGGACTTTCTTTTTGAAGTTGATACCGAACTGGGCTCGACTGCAGCGACATCATGATAAGAGAAGCCACACGAAAGAGGCTTGCTAGAGCAAAGATGAGAATAAAAGAGTTTCGGCCAGGATCGTTCATCACAATCAAAGAGCTGGATACATAAGAGATAAGCGTCATGATGGTGACAAAGGCATTTCGTCGCGAATTAAATGAAGTGAATTTATAGTGTGGGAGCCATCCGGCAATCCAATCAATCCAAAGCGGACCTGAAATCATTCCGCCAATCCAATAAAGGCAAAGGCCTGTGAGCAGAGTGTAATAAAAGTTTTCAAGAAACACTGAGAGCGTGATTCCTATCAGGCCTAGGATTTGAATTCCCACGGCCCAGAGAATTCTAGCCTTGAGACGTTCTTGAGAGGTGAGACTTGGAATCAGCCATGCCCCAAAAGCCCCCATCACAATAGGCAGGGTCGAGAGAATTCCAAAGTCACTTCCAGAGACGCCGTTTTTGGCCGCAAAGATAAGAGCGTAGGTTTCGGCTGAGCCCACCATGAAAGCATAAAAGGCACCCTCTATGTAGCTATAAAAAAAAGCAGTTCTGCGAAGTCGGTTTCGATCCATACGAATCTTATCTCCATATTCTCGCCTTGCTGGTTTTGTTTTGACAAATGATCTTCAATCAACCTTAATTTTTTTTATGTCGAATGCTCCCCATGCTCTTGAAGTGAGAGATTTGAGATTTGCTTGGCCGAGTTCTTCGAAAAAATTACAGCTAGAGCAACTGGTATTGGAGTCTAAAGAAGGCCTTTTTCTTTATGGTCCGAGTGGTTCCGGAAAGACGAGTTTGCTCTATTTGCTTTCAGGCTTTTTGAGGCCTCAATCGGGTTCGGTATGTTGGCAGGGCCAAGATTTGAGCCAAATGACAGAGTCTCAGATGAATCAATTTCGATCAGATTCAATGAGTTTTGTGTTTCAAAATTTTCACTTAATCAGATTTTTGAGTCCGCTCGAAAATGTGATGGCGGTTGGAAACCTTTCTTCCCTTAGAACAAATCAGGCTCGGCAAAGGTCTGGGAGTTCGATTAAAGAAGTTGAATTTTTGTTTTCTAAATTACGCCTTGATTTTGAAAAGATTCGAGACCGAGGAGTGCGCGGGCTTAGTGAGGGTGAAAAACAGAGATTAGCCTTGGCGAGAGCTTTGTTTGGCTCTCCCAAAATCATCTTTGCCGATGAGCCAACCTCTTCTTTAGATTCAAAAAATCGAGACCTCTTTATGGAGCTCATTCTCGAGGAGACGAAGAGAATTGAAGCAAACTTAATTTTTGTTAGCCATGATTTGTCACTGAAGGCCTATTTTGATCGATCTTTAAACTTAGAGGAGAATTCGATTCATGCTTAGCGCGTCGAATACCTTGTTTTGGGCTCTAAAAAGTATTTGGGTTCGGCGAGCGCTCTATCTTTGGGTATTGGTTTCTTTTGCACTTTCAAGTGCGCTCATTTTTTTCAGTCTTCAGTTTAGAAATTCCGTTCAAAAATCTTTCTCTGGGGGTGCGTCGGGAGTTGATCTTGTGATCGGTGCTAAAACAAGTGAATTCAATCTTGTGATGTTTAGCCTCTTTAATCTAGGGCTGCCCACTGCCAATATAACGCTTGAAGACTTTATTCTTTTAGAGGATTCGAAAGATGTTGAGTGGGCGATTCCTCTGGTGAAGGGAGACTCTTTCAAGAGTTTTTCGGTCATTGGAACCAATGAGAAGTTTTTTGAACATTTTAGAGATGCTTCAAAAAATCCTCTAAAAATGAGTGAAGGGGATTGGTTTTCTTTAGAGGTAGAGGCCGTCTTGGGGGCTGAGGTGGCAAAAGCCACAGGCTTGAAGCTGGGTGAAGAGGTCATCGTCAGTCACGGACTTCAAAATCAAAGTATAGAAGATCATCATGATCATCCTTTTCAGGTCATCGGAATTTTAGAGCCTACCGGAACCGCCGCTGACAGAAGTGTATTTGTCGATCTTCGGGCGATGGGCGATCTTCATGGTCAGTCGTCTGAAAATCTCAGCATCAGCTCAGCTCTTGTGAAAATGAAATCAAGAGCTACGATTTTGAATTTTCGAAATCGCATCAATTCAGAGTCTTCGAGTCAATTAGTGGCCGCGATGCCCGGCCAGGTGTTGCAAGAGTTTTGGAAGAGTTTTCGCTTTTTGCCAGAGGCAATCAATTTACTGGCTATCATTGTTTTAATTATCGCTTTCTCCTCTTTTTTCACTTTATTGATGCTACTTTTGCGCATGCGGCGGCAGGAAATTGCCATTTTTAAATCTCTAGGAATGAGCCGATTTTCATTGATGATTCTTTTTATGAGTGAATCGACCTTGGTTTGTCTTTTGGGAGCTTTTGTCGGGTGGCTCATTCAGAATTTCTTTTTTCTCAGTGTTCTTGCGTGGGTAAAAAATGAATGGGGATTTGTTTTTAATTTCGAGATTTCCTTCATGCAGGATTTCATGATTCTGATTTCTATCGCGGTACTCGGAGCTCTCGGTGGACTCCTTCCCTTCATCCTTCGAAGCAAAGAAACTATTGGAATGGAGCTTCAGTCGCCGTCTTAAATCGAGTATAATTTAATTTAATGAAAAAATTGGCTGCTATAGTTTTACCTCTTGTGATCGTAGCCATTCCTTTTCTGTTTAAGTTTTTTTCTGGCGATCCAAAGAGTCTTACGGAATCTTCTTCAAAAGTTTTGAAGTGGATTGATCTCAGGCCGCTCGATTATTCCGGCGACTCTGTGCCACAAAGAGTACAGAGTATTTTAGGGATTCCCGTTCGAATCGCTGGCTTTGGAGTCACGCTTGAAGATGATGTTCGAAGTGTACGGGAGTTTTTACTCGTACCAAGTCCGATGGCTTGTATTCATGTGCCGCCGCCGCCACCAAATCAGTTGATTGAGGTAGAGCTTGATAAAGAGGTTTCTGCTCTACAGTTTCTTCGGCCGGTTTGGGTGGAGGGAGTTTTAGAAGTGATTCCACTTGAGGGCGCATTTGCGAGGCAAGGCTATCGAATGAAAGCCAATCGAGTTTTTGAATATCAATCGTCATTTTAGGTTTGAGAATTTCATTCATGTCGATAATCTGAAGGGGTGAGGCTGGCGGTCATTGATATAGGCACGAATTCGATTCGATATGATGTTCATGAATTGAACTCGAAGCGGCAATTGGTCGGTCTCTTTCGCGATAAAGCGATGCTTCGGCTGGGAGAGCAAGTTTTTTTAAAGGGAGAGCTTCAGCCCCAAGCAATAGAGCGCTGCGTGGCCTCTCTGCGAGATTTCTTACTTCTGTGTGATAATCTTGGGGTGGATGAAATCGTGGCGGCTGGCACGAGTGCTCTTCGGGAATCAAAAAATGCCGGTTCATTCGTAAAAAGAGTTGATGAAGAGTTAAATCTCAAAATCAAGGTAATTTCAGGCGAAGAGGAGGCTCGGCTTATCCTCAAGGGAATTCATTCTTTTGAAGTGGGTGTTCCGGAGGAGTTCTGCTTCGTCGATATTGGAGGTGGAAGCACGGAGCTTGGAATCAACCGCGCCAAAGAGCCCCCCTTGTTGGTAAGTCTGAAGCTGGGAGCCGCGAGACTCCAGCAAAAATTTTTTCAGCATGAAAAAAGAGAGCAGAGCATTGAGGCCTTGAGAGAATTTTGCAAAGAGGATCTAAAAAAGATAAAGTTTAATCGATCATTTGAAACAGTCTACGGAGCGAGTGGAACTGCGAAGGCACTCACGAAAATTCTTCGAAAATCTACGGATGCCAAATTCTTTGATCTCAAAGATTTGAAATCTTTTACAAATGAAATCAAAAACTACTCTGCAAAAAAAATCCGTGAAATTCCAGGCATGGATGAAAAACGAGCCGATATCATTCTGCCGGGGGCTCTTTTGCTTGAGGAGATCATGATTTTCTTAGGCGCTAAAAGACTTCATCGAACAAAGCATGCTCTTCGAGAGGGTCTTTTGAGAGAGGCGCTCGAAGTTTTTCGATGGGTGCGCGCCGATGAAAAGATAGCGCTTTCTAACTGATGAACTTATTCTAATTACTCAAGACTTGTGCCACGATATGCCGTAAGCATCAGATGCTCGAATGTGCCCTGGGCTCTTTCATCAGTCTGTTTTCGAAGATGTCGACGTCTCACCCATCGCCCAGAGCGGTTCAACTCTCGGGCCTTGATACGATCCATTAAATAGGTCGGGATCAGAGTCTTTTCAACATAATCTCGTATGCGAGAGTCTTCTACTGGAAAGGCAATCTCTAGCCGCGAAAAAAAGTTTCGAGGCATCCAGTCTGCGCTCGAAAAATAGAGCTGCTGAGAGTTATGAAAATAATAAATTCGACTGTGCTCTAAAAATCTATCCACGATGCTAAAAACTCTTATGTTTTCACTCAGACCTAAAATGCCTGGAATCAGTGAGCAAGAGCTGCGAACATAGAGCCGAATCTGCACTCCTTTTTGTGAAGCGAGATAAAGGCTATCGATCAGATTTTTATCGACTAAAGAGTTGAGCTTCACAAAAATTCTGGCGGGCAAGCCTTTTTCTGCAGCTTGGATCTCATTTTGAATCAAGCTCGAAATCTTTCGATGGAGCTTGGTGGGGGCAATCACTAGCTTTTGAAGCTTATCAGGAATTTCAGATCGACTCACAGCCTCAAAGAAATGATGAGCATCTCGTCCGATCCCTTGATTAGCCGTTAAGATTCCGATGTCAGTGTATTCACGAGCTGTGTTGGAATTGTAGTTTCCTGTTGAAAGATGTGTGAAGTATTCGAGAGAACCATCTTCTTTAACCAGTTCGGCCAATGTGATTTTAGCGTGAAGTTTTAGCTTACTTAAATTATAGACGATTTCTACGCCGGCATCTTTGAGCTCTTCAGCGAGTTGTATATTATTGATCTCATCAAATCGTGCTCTTGGCTCAATAAAGACACGCACCTTTTTCGTCTTAGCCGCACGCTTAAGAAGCTCTGTTACTTTTGAAAGCGAATCAGTTCGATAAATAGTTTGATCAATTCGTCTGACCTGCGGATTCGAGACGAGCTCCTCTAAGAATAAAATAAATGCCTCAAATGGATCATAGGGATGATGCAAGAGAATATCTCGCTTCCGAAGCTGAGAAGTAATCACATGAGGCTTGTTCAGAACTTTAGGAATTTGTGAGTTAAGCGGAGGAAAAACCAGGGTTTTCTTCACTTGAGCTTCACGCTTGATTTCATTTACGGCTTGATAAGCATTCCGTAAAACCAGGCTGAAATCCGATTTGAATATCTGTTTTGCTTCTAATTTCAGATGTTTTTGAATCCAGTCTAAGCTTGCAGCGTCGGGAGCTCCTCGAAGTTGAATACGTGTGGGTCTTCCACGCTCTCTGAGAGAAAAGCTTTTTCTAACGAGGTCGGGAATCGCCGCAGGGTCTTCATCTCGCAGATCAACTTCGATATCAGCGTCTCTGGTAAGGCGCAAAAGGAGTCCAGACTTTTTAGAATCGAAGAGAGCCTTGAGATGGATCATCAAAATATCATCTAAAAAGAAGACGTGATACGAAGATCGAGCACGTCTCTTGATAAAAACATTAGGAATTTCTCTTGGAATTCGAACAAAACGCGAGCCTTCAAAAATCATGCACATTTGAAGATTCTCTACAGATGCAAACGAATTTGGGGCGAGAGGCTCCAGCTCCAAACGATGGGAGGAGATTTGCTCCTTAAAAATTGACTCGGTTAGGCGGAGCTGCGTTTTCGTAGGGCGACTTAGACTCATGATCTGTATTCCAGCCGACTCCAAATGAGTTTGAAGAAACTGAAATGATTTAGATTGTTTTTGTTTGAAAGACTGACATTGCGTGAGAATCTGATCCTTAATGTCGGATGGTGGGGCTAAATTTTTAGAGGAGCTTTCTTTTAAGATGGACGGAAATCGAATCATAAAAAATTCATCGAGATTCGATGCCGTGATTCCCAAAAATTTTAGACGTTCAAGTAGGGGCGTGTTGACATCGAAGGCTTCACCTAGCACACGCTCATTAAATTGAAGCCAACTTAAATCTCGGTGCACATATTTTTCGAGTGGCTTCATCATACTGATCATAGGGTTTCTCTTTCAGGGCAGAGATCTAGGCAGCACGAGCTTCTTGCGACCCGCGCTTTAGTTCCTCGGGTGGTTCTCTAAGATCCCAAACTAAGCCCAATTTTTCAAAAATTTTTAGAGTCCAGTAGGTCGGATCAATTTCCCAAGAGCGAAAGCCCTGGCGAGTGGCATGAGGGTAGCGGTGATGATTGTTGTGCCAACCTTCACCAAGTGTGATCACTGCCAAAAGCCAATTATTGCGACTTGCATCATCCGTTTCAAATCTTCTTGATCCCCAGGTATGCGCAAGAGAGTTGATAAAAAAGGTGGCGTGATAGAGAGCGACCGTGCTCACAAAAAATCCCCAGGCTAAGAGTTGAAGCCCGGAGGTGTGAAGCTGGGGGTATCGGCCCTCTAAAAACATTCCAAGCAAGAACAAACTCGCGGCCAAAAGAAAGGGGGGCAAAACATAAAATTGATTGAGAAATCTTAGCTCTGGGTATTTTGCAAAATCCGAAATCACATCATAATTCGTGGATCGATTTTCTTTTTGAAGAATCCATCCAATATGAGATTGAAAAAATCCATCAATAACGGGTGAATGAATATCTCCCTCTTTGTCAGAGCGTCGGTGATGTATACGATGATGGCCAGCCCACCAGAGCGGGCCCATCTGACCTGCGCTTGTGCCAATAAGAGCTAAGATGAATTGAAAGGCTCTGCTCGTTTTGAAGGCTCGATGTGAAAAATAGCGGTGATAACCCGCTGTAATGCCAAAGGCTCGAACGACATACAGAAAAAGTGCGATTCCCAAAGCCGTCCAACTCCAGCCCGAAACAAAAACTAATAAACAACCCAGATGAACACTAATGAATGGAATATATTCCTGAGGTTTAAATCCTTTGATTTTAGAGCTCACGATTTACTCCCGATTTCTTAAGAATAAATTGATAGTCTTGAATCATCTCGGTTAAAAATCCGGCTCGACAATAGTCAAAATAATAATTCCATCGCCTCTGAAAGCCTTCATCAAATCCTAGCTTTAGAATCTCCTCTTTTTGCTTGTTAAAAGCCTCTTTCCAGTCAGCGAGTGTTTTTGCGTAGCTTTGAGAGATGTTTGAAAGTTGATCAATGAAAAGAGGCGTATTCTCTAATGCGCCTGAAATAGCACCAACAGACGGAAGATGACCCCCAGGGAAAATATAGCGCCTAATCCAATCTACACTTTTTCTGTAGTCGTTGTAGCGCTCATCTGGAATGCCAATGACCTGAATGAAGGCTAAACCATCATCTTTTAAGAGCTCGTTGCATTTCTCAAAATAGGTCTTCAAATTTTCGTGACCCACAGCTTCCAGCATTTCAATCGAAACAATTCGATCAAACTTACCGGTCATGTCTCGATAGTCTCTGAATAAAACTTCGACTTGAGATTCAAGGCCCTCTCTTTTTAGGCGATCCTTTGCAAATTGCAGTTGCTCTCGCGAGAGCGTTAAGCTCTGCACCTCGACTTTTGCTGATTTGGCGATCGCTGAACAAAGCGCCCCCCAACCCGTGCCGATTTCTAAAACCTTCATTCCGTCTTCTAGCTTCAAAGCGTCAAGAATCTTTCGAATCTTTAATTTTTGTGCTTCGGCGAGTGAGGGCGTGCTGTCATCATAAACCGCAGATGAATACATCATCTCCTCATCGAGCCAGAGTTTAAAAAAGTCATTCGAAAGATCGTAATGGGCCGAGATATTCTTTCGGCTTCCCGACTTTGTGTTGCGATTCATATAATGAAAAATTCTCTGCTGCCATTTTCTTAAAAAGCTAGGAGCTGGCAGCTGATAGCGATTCGCGATAAAAAAATCGAAAACTTTGATGGAGTCTGGCGAATCCCACCATCCCCACTCATAAGCCTCACCGAGGCCGATGTCGCCGGCCAAAACACAATGCCAAAAAAATCGATAGTCCTTAACCCGGAGCAGGCCCGCATTCTCATCAGCTTTTGCCCCAAGTCGAATTCGCCGCGAGTCGGGCAGTTCGATATCGAGAGAAGATTTTTTCAAATTTTTCAGAGCTCGACAGAAAAGAAAAAATCCCAGACGCTCACGCCAAGAATTCGGCGCACTTCTGAGAGTATTTTGATGATGGGGGGCGGGTTTCGAAATCACGTTCATGGCCTTTTTATAATAGAGGATTGCCGCCTGAAACAAAATCCTCAAATAGGTCAACCATGGGCTCCAGCCGCGGCGCAAAAGCGTCAACCAGGCTTTAGCACCCTCTTTCTTTTGGCCATGGATTAAGGCCTGAAAGACCTCGCGATCATTTATGAGGTACTTCATATTGACTTTAAACTCATTGTGATTCTTCAGGGTCGAAAAAATATAGGCGCCGTCACTGCCGAAAAATGGTGACACATGAAACTCTTTTTCATGAATAGAGGGTTTGTCGTCTGTGGCGGGTAAGATATAGACATGCTTTTCAGAAAAAGTGTTATTCACGTCTGCAATCATTCCGATATATTCATCGTCACGATAACAGAAGAAAAAGCTAACAGGGTTAAAGGTATAGCCGAAAAGTCGAGGGCTTGTATAAAACTCTATTTTATCGAGCTTAAAGTTTTTTGTCTTTTGAGACATCAGCCTCTCACAAGCATCGATTAAATTTTGGCTGTCCCAGTGCAAATAGTCTTTTAGGTGAATTGAAAATATCCCGAACTTGCGCCAAGTCTTTTGAACAGAAGATTCTCTGTTGAGAGTCTTTGAAAAATAAAGCGATCGATATTGAAATCGATGTGGTTTGGGTTGATGTCGAGCATGGAAGATATGACAATCAAAAATTTCAATCGTCATGTCATTTCGCTCAAACATCTCAAAACAGCTTCAGAAGATTTCACTCCGTCTTCGTGAAAACCATTGCCAAGGTAGGCGCCGCAATAAAAGGTTCGATTCAATCCCTGAAGTTTTTGAATCTCAGTTTGCGAAGCTAAGCTTTTCGAGGTGTAAATTGGATGTGTATAGAAAAATTCGGCGACGATTTTTTGGGCATCAATAAGGGGCTTACAATTTAGACTCACAATATAGTTCGTCTTCGAATCTAATTTTTGTAATCGATTCATCCAGTAAGAAAGAATCAACTGAGGGCTCTTCGAATGATCTTTTATCTCTCGATAATTCCATGACGACCAGACTTTTTTATTCGGCGGCATTAGACGTTCGTCTGTATGAAGAATCGTATGATTATCGCTGTAGCTCCAGCACTGAAATTGTGTGATCTCTTTTTCTGTAGGATTTTCGAGCAGATTTAAAGTTTGATCGGCATGAGCGGCAATGACAACATAATCGACTTCAAGTTTGCGGCCGTCTTTTAACTGAATTTCAACTTGATCGGGATGTCGAATAATTTTTTGCGCAGCATTGCCAAGAATGATCTCGCCTTTGAACTGAGCTCGAAAGGCTTTCAGGTAGCTGTGGCTACCTCCTTTGACAAATCGCCAAATAGGTCGATTTGAAATTTCAAGCAGAAAGTGATTCTTGAAGAACCGAATCATCTGAATAGCGGGAAATTTTAGAATTTCTTTTTGATCCGAAGACCAAATCGAGCACGCCATCGGCAGAAGGTAGGCGTGCTTAAATCGATGACTTAAGCCCCAGCGAGATATGAGTTCATCGATGCTGAGGTGATGAAGCGAGATCTCACTTAGAAACTTCTCAGCGAGATCTTTAAATCGAATGATTTCATAAATCATTTTCCAATGAGCGAAATCAAAAAGACGCTTTCGCTGAGCAAAAAGACCATCTAAGCCTGATCCGCAATATTCGAGATCACTAGATTCAGAAAAAAATGAAAAAGACATATCACTCTCATCGGAATCGACGCGAAGATCCGATAAAAATTTTCTGAATCGAGGGTAGTTAGGTTCGTTAAAGACAATGAATCCCGTGTCAATCGCAAGACCACTTTCTGGGCCAGATGGAATCACAAAAGTGCTCGTGTGGCCGCCAAGTCGGTCATCTTTTTCGACAAGCAGCGTCTCAAAATTCTCTTGCGCACGAAAAGCAGTATGAATTCCAGAAATTCCCGAGCCGATGATGGCAATTTTTTTTCGTCGATTTGACATTTTTATCTCAAGGTCGATAAGCCGCCGTCCACTGCAAAAATCTGGCCAGTCGTCCACTGACTTTCGTCACTCATGAGCCATGCTGCCAGTGGAGCGATATCTTTTGGCACACCTACTCGGCCCATCGGATGCATTTGTTCAGACATTTTTCGACTAGCCTCTTTTTCAAGCAAAAATTGAGAGAGGGGTGTTTCAACCAAGCCCGGAGAAATTACATTCACTCGGATATTTTTTGAAGCGTAGGTCGCAGCAGCCGATCGACAAAGTCCGATCAGTCCCGCTTTTGCCGCGGCGATGGCCTCGTGATTTTTAAGTCCGACACTTGCTGCAACTGAACTAAAAAAAAGTAGAGAGCTCGAGCCTTGGCGGCGATTTTTGGTGAACTCTCTTAAAACATAAAATGCAGAATTTAAATTTAAATTTAAACACTCATGCCAAACTTGATCCGAAATCAAATGAGCAGGTTTCAAAACTATCGAGCCAATACAATGTGCGAGAGCGACATGTTCGACTTTGGATATCTTCTCAAGTGCCTCGAAAACTCTGGTCACTTCATTCGGTTGAGTCAAATCGGCGGCCATATAATCGCATTCACCGAGTTCGTTCGCCAAACTTTGAAGTCGATCTTCGTTTCGAGCCACGAGAAGCAGGTCCCAGCCTTGAGATGAAAGTTGTCTGGCAATCTGTGATCCAATTCCGCCAGTGGCACCCATAATAACAGCGAAAGCTTTAGACTGAGAGGTTTCCATAGGGGTTGACGATATATTGAACAGTCGAATTTGCCAATGAAAGCGTGCCCCTTTCCCGAGGCGAGGCCAGTAACGGATCAGATAGCGGCATCGGACTAAATGTGCTATCCAAAAAGCCGTGAGGTTCCTTTGGAGGGCAGCTGGATGGATAGTGATTTTTAACTTGAGCTTATCCGTTGATGCTCGCGAGAACGGGGATGTTGTGCCTTATCAGAGCCTGCCATGGATGGGGCCGGATCTCAGGGGTCAATTTGATGAGCAAGATCAGCTTCGAATGAAAGACTTCTCGGATTCGATTGAAGCCGTTTTGGTTCCTGGTTTTTTTCACGAGTGGTTCAAGGGCTATATGGATCCGATACGAGATTGGCTCTCTATGCACTCCATTCAACACTCGACTGCCGTGATAGGATCAGATCAGTCGAGCGCATCCAATGCGGATCAGATCGCTTTACATGTTCAGTCGGCGCAAAAGCCCGTTCTCATTTTGGCGCACAGTCGGGGAGGCGTAGACGTTTTAGAATCTCTTATTCGACATCCTCATCTTCAATCGAAAGTTTATGGCGTTATTTTTATACAGTCTCCTTTTTTTGGAACCTGGGTAGCCGATTTTTTTTCAGGCCGCTCGGCGCGATCTCAAGCGCTCGATGCTTGGAGTCGATTTCTTCTTCACAGTAGACTGCTACCGCAAAGTTTAAGAAAAAAATTGTTTGGCATTTGGCAGTCGACAAAGGCATTAACCGCGCTACATCGACAAGCATGGATGAAAGAAAACGCATTGGAGGTCGAGAAAATTTTTGAATCAAGCACTGGCCTAACAGTGATTACAAAAGACCAGAGTTTCTTGAAGCTTCGGCTTTTCGAGTTTTTTCGAATGATCATGCAGAGAAAGGGTATCATGAGCGACGGGGTGGTTCCTGAGAGGAGCATGCAGATCCCTGGCGTGGCGCGCGTGGCTCTTGAGCATCTTGATCACGCGTTTTTTGTATTTAGAAACAGAAAGGCTCAATCCCAACAGTTTGATATCTGTAGTCGCGCCCTTCTGACCATTCGTCAGCTCAAGCGGGAATCTCAAAATTGAGTCTCTGCGCCATCCAACTCGTAAATTTTTGAGTTTAACTTCCTTTAAACAAGACGTATAGTCATCACAGCATGAGATACCATAGTCCAGAGCTCGACGAACTTGTGAACCAAATTGGAAATTTTATTCAGTTTTGGGGGTTTAAAAATGTTCAGGGGAGAATTTGGGCGCACCTATTTTTGAGTGAAGAGCCACTTGATGCGGCAGCTCTCATGAAGCGCTTAGGGATATCAAAGGCACTCGTGAGTTTATCGATCAAAGAGATGCTTCAATACAAAGTGATTGAGGAGCTTGGAAAGAGTGAGCGCGGCACGATTTTGTATCAAGCAAATCAAAATACGACAGAGGTGATTTTAAATGTTCTTCGATCAAGAGAGAGACTGATGCTCAGTCGAATCTCTTCAGCTTTTCGGCTTTGCGAGAATATGGGAGAGCGAGAGAAAGAGAAGTTAAGACTTTCTTCCGAGCAGCTCGTAAAAATGAAAGAGCTGATCCAAACGGCAGAGATATCGCTCGATGCTATCTTGTTTTCGGCGATTCCAGGGGGCGAGGTTTTAGAGGCCCTTCAGGGAGCGATGGGTTCGGGCGGAAAAGCGCCATGAGCCAGTCGGCTTGGTTGATTTTGGGCAACCAGCTTTTTGATCCGAAATTTCTAAAGACTGAAAAAACGAGATTGGTTTTTATGGCCGAAGACGAGGGTCTTTGCACTTACTACCAGTTTCATAAGCAAAAAATTCTATTCTTTTTGGGGGCAATGAGAACCTATCGAGATGAGTTAAAAAAAATGGGCTTCAAGGTCGAATATCAAGCCCTATCAAAAACTGGTGCCGATGATTCCTACGAAAAAAAATTAGAAAAATTTTTAAAAAAGTTTCAAATCGATGAGCTTCATGTTTTTGAAATTGAAGATAAGTTTTTTGAAGATCGAATTCATCGCTTTTCAAAAAAGATGAAACTCTCTTTGAAGACTCATCAGTCGCCTAATTTCTTGTTTTCAAGGGCTGAATTTCAGGAATATTTGAAACGAAATCGTAAACCCTTTCTAAAAACTTTTTATGAGTCAAAGCGAAAAGAAACGGGAATTTTGATGACGAAGCAAGGAGCTCCCGTCGGAGGAAAATTTAGCTTTGATTCCGAAAATCGAAAAAAGCTTCCCAAAGATGTCGATATTCCAAAAAGAGTCCTAGCAGACAAGCCGAAGGAGTTTCATGAACTCCTTGATACCATTGAGGCTCGTTTTAAATCACATCCGGGCCTGATGGATGATTGGATTTGGCCAACATCCCGCAAAGAGGCGGAAAATAAATGTCACGAATTCGTTCGAAATTATCTCGAAAATTTTGGTGAATACCAAGATGCCATCGATTCAAGGGATGATTTTAATTTTCACTCCTTGCTGAGCCCTTTGATCAATGTTGGTTTGATTCATCCAAGAGACCTCATTGACCTGATTGAAAGTTCTTCAAAAGCACCGCTGAATTCGAAAGAGGGTTTT
>JBMTHG010000017.1:0-23809 GCA_049436045.1 Bdellovibrionota bacterium | reverse complement strand
GCGCCATTGAAAGAGAAGAAGAAATTTTTCTTTCAGAACACAGCTCTTTTTGAGGTCCCACAAAATATCGGTTCCAATAATGGATGCTGAGACCTAAAAACAAAATGGCCGACAAAAGAGTGACGAAAAAAATAAGCGGCGCGGAGCTGGAGGCTTGTAACAAAAGGATTTTTGCCCAAAATCCGCTCGTGAGGGGAAATCCAGAGGCGCTTAGACATAATAGCAGGAAGAACAAGCTTAAGATCGGTTGGCGATTAAATATCTGTTTTGGAGAGCCCGCTTTTTCAAATTCACTGCAAAAATAAAAAAGGCCCGCCATCACGATCACATCTTGAAAGACATACATAAGAAATCCCTCAAAAGCTTGAGCTGAGAGGAGGCAGAGAAATAAAAGGCTTAAACAAGTATGGCTCATGGCCCAATAGGCGAGACTCTTTCTTAAATCTTTTGCGGCAAAAGCGCCGGCGCATAAAAGCAAAAGACCGAGGATACAAAAAACTTCAAAAACAAAAGCAGAGTTTTCAAGCGGCTGCCAGCCCGATAAGATCGTCCAGCGCGCAAAGGCGTAAACGCCAAGCTTTGAAGATAAAACTCCAAAAAAAGCTAAGCTCGTCGCAGGTAGACTTGGATAACTCGAGGGCATCCAAAAGCACAGTGGCCACAGCCCAGCTTTAAGCAGAAAGACAAATCCCATTACCCAAAACAAGAGTTCCACTTGAGGGCCTGAGTTGGATGTCAGATAAACACCTAAATCGGCCATGCTGACCGTGCCAAAACTTTTATAAATCAGAGCAACTGCCACCAAATAAAAAGCTGATCCGATAACGCTCGCCCACACAAACAGCTTCGATCGAAAGAGAGCGTTTGATTGGGCAAAGAAAGTAAACGAACTAATCACCACGATCTCAAACATCACAAATAAATTGAATAAATCAGAAGTAAAAAAAGCACCTACAAGACCAGCGGCAAAAAAATGAAGAAGAGCTTGTTGAAAACTAGATAGCTTCGAGAACGACGAAAGATAGGCCGGAAGAAAAAGCAAAACGACAAGACAACTAAAACTGATGCTCAAGGCGTCGGCATACCAGGTGATGCCAGCGAAATGAGGCCAAGCGCCCACATGAATGACTTGTTTTGGAGTCGCTTCAAACAAAGAAAGAATTATCGAAAGTTGCAATATGAACAGACCAATCGACAATCCTTTTTTTGCGGCGGAAGATCGAATCAGAAACTGAGCCAGTCCCGCAAAAAGAAAACTCATGAAAAGAAAGATCATTTGGCCCTCTCTTTCTGAGCAAAAATCGAATAAATCAAAAGAAAAGCTGTGAGCGCAAAACTAATCACGATAGCCGTTAGAATCAAAGCCTGAGGAAGAGCGTCTACGGTCGCTTCAAAACTTTCTTGCGGCAAAAAAGCTGGCGAGCCAATCGTTTTTTCATGCGGATTTGTACTGCCCGATAAAAGAATTAATAAATTGATGGCGTGACTGACTAACCCAATACCAATGACCTTATCGAAGAAAGCGCGATTAAAAAGCAAACGAATGCCAACACTCAGAAGTAAAATGAGCCCGATACTTATCCACAAATTCATCATTTTGAAAGCTCCTCTGATTTCAAGCGCCATTTTTCAGAGCGTAGTTTCAAAAGAATCTCCAACAATCCCGATAAACTGCCCGCAACTGTAAAGAAAACTCCGGTGTCAAAAAGAAAGGGTGTCGTTATCGGGCCAAAATATTTTAAGGATTCAAAAAATGTCGCTGATATTCCCGAAAAGCTTGCTGAAACATAGGCTAGGCTGAGACCAAGAAGAGTCCAAAAGACGGGAAATATTTTTTTTGCCGTAAAGATGGATCGTAGAAAGAGGGCTAAGGCAAATAGGAGGCCGCCGATGAATCCACCGCCTGGATAATTATGGCCCCGAATCAAAAAGAATAAGCCAAAGACCGTTAATCCGATCGCTAAAACAAAACCTAAGCGACGCATCCAATCCGTGGTGTGGGGATAAGCGAGCAGATTTTTTGCGCCAGTATATCTCTCATGTAAGGAGGCGCATCCAAAATAAACGATCGCCAAGACTGAGATTTCGCCTAAAGTATCGAGGCCTCGAAAATCTACGAGAATCACGTTTACAATATTGGCGCCCTTGGCCACTTGAAGACTGTTTTCAAAGAAATAAAGAGCCGCAAGTTTTGTTTGATAGAGCGATTCAATATTTTGAAAAATCAGCACGATGAAACAGGCCGTTGCAATTGAAATCACCCAAGCCCCAAAAGATCGGGTCTCCGGCGGAAAAGGTCGCTTTGAATTGATCCACGCCAAAACGAGAAGTGCTAAACTGCAACTCTCTACGAGAATCTGAGTCAAAACTAGATCTGGAGCACCAAACAAAGCAAAGCTAAAGGCGACAATGAAACCAATAAGCCCCAACAAAAAAATTCTCAAAAACTGACCATAGTAAAAATAAAGAATCAGGGCGATGACGCCAGCAAAAAACAACGAAAGACTAAAGTGAAGATGCACTAGATTAAAAGTTTTAAAGTTAAAGACGTCGGCTAAGTTGAATGACATCCAAAAAAATCCTGACAAGAGAAGGCATAAAAATAAAACTCCCAAACCAAACTTCCAAAAAAGTTCTTCAAAGACATAAGTGATGCGGCTGCAAATTTTGGGAGCCCGTTCAAAAACGAGCTTCTGAAAAATTTGCTCTAACTTGAAGTTTTTGAAACTTGCTTTATCCAACTGATTCCAAAAACTCGAAGATCGAATCAATAATGCAGCCAAGGCTATTCCTGCTCCCACTAAGACTAGGCTGATGATCAGCGCGCTGTTGATGTGAAGGGGAAAGGCCTCGAGTTTGAGCATCATGGAGGACTGAGCTAAATCACTCAGCCAAGTCTTTAAGCTTTCTGTTTTTAAGCTGATCACAATAGAAAGAAGCGCTGGAACCAGCATCGCAAAGCTCATCGAAAAGCCCAGTTTGATCGGAGCTACATCAGGATTTTCTTTGGGTCGCTCCAGAAAGACTTTGAAAAGAAAGAGGCTAGCAAATGTGATGGTAAAAAGCGCGCCAATAAAAAACATGCTGAGTGAAAAATAGCGCGCCGATTCTGCCATAAAGGGCGCTGTTAAAAGTCGCATGAGAGCCATCTCTTTGCCTAAGAATCCCAGAAGTGGAGGCAAGCCCGCCATCGAAAGGCATGAAATTGTCGCGATTAAAAAAAGAACGGGTGAGCGTTTTTTCCAGCCTCCGAGAAATCTTATATCTTGTTGATTCTGAAAATGAGTGAAGACGCCCACATTTAAAAACAAAACAAATTTATAAAGAGCGTGAGCCAAAAGAAGAAGACATCCGATTTGAAAACTTTCTTCAGAGCGCTGAACAAGAAAAACAAGAATCAATCCAAGCTGACTAAAAGTGGTGTGTGCTAGACCGGCTTTAAGTTGAGTTTGAAAAATCGAAAAGAAAGCGCCCCATGCGAAAGTAATAAATCCAATCGAACTTAGACCCACATGCCATAAGGCTTCATTTCGAAAAAGGGGCCAAAAAAGACCCGCCAAAAACAAGCCTAGTTTTACGAGTGTTGCCGAGTGAAGATAGGCAGAAATCGGAGTGGGAGCCGCCATCGCCCCCGGAAGCCAAAAATGAAATGGAAACTGAGCTGATTTCGTCATCACAGCAAGAGCCACTAAAATCATGCTGGCTTGAAAAACAGGCGAGCCCGACAAAGTCTGAGCTTGAGAGAGAATGTTAGAGAGTTGATAGCTGCCGATGCTCTCACCCAGCAAGATCATCGCCCCCAAAAGACAAAGGCCGCCTGATCCGGTAATTAAAAGAGCCTGAAATGCACCTTTTTGAGCTTTTTCACTGTCAGTTTTAAAACCGATCAAGAAAAAACTCATCAGCGAGGTGATCTCCCAGGCGATGACTAATAAAATGGCGTGGTTTGAAAAGATGAGCAGAAGACAGCTCCATTGAAAAAGTCCGATGAGTCCGAATAATCTTCGTAAATCTGAGGAGCCATTCATATAGGCTTTCGAATAGAGGCCCACTAAAAAACCTAAGCCCGTTACAAGCGATCCGAAGAAAAGTCGAAAGCTTGAAGAATCAAATGTCAAAAGCTCCCAGGGCAAGCCGCTTTGATTCCAATGAACAAAATGAATTCCAATGAATCCCGCCAATGAGCTGAGTGAAAACAGCAAAGCACTCGCTCGAAAAAAGCTCGCAAGGCTCAGAGCCAGCAAGATGCCCAAAAAGAGAATCGGATCCATCACCGTCATATCTTGTAATGAATTAACCTCAAAAATAAAGCTTAAGCGGACGTTTTTAAATCTTTTTGGATGAAAACAGGCTTAACTCGATTTTTTCTTTTGAATTCGACGACGAGGCTTTCGAAAGGACTTTCTTTTTTTGATCAGATTGACCAAATCTGAATAACTTCTGCAGATAATTTCGACAGCTTCTTGCGGATCATCGGTGAGGTGAATCAAATCGAGATGTTTTTTCGTTAGAGCTCCTGATTTGATCGGCACTTTCTTCATCCAATCGATGAGGCCCTCCCAATAATCTTTGCCCATCATAATGATGGGAAACTTCTGCATTTTATTGGTTTGAATGAGAGTTAGAGCTTCAAAAAGCTCATCGAGAGTTCCAAAACCGCCGGGCATAATTAAAAAAGCTCGGGCATATTTTGCAAACATGACTTTTCTTACGAAAAAATAGCGAAACTGAACGTCGAGATCGACAAAATCATTCGCCTTGGGCTCGAAAGGAAGTTGAATCGTCAGGCCCACCGAAATGGGTGGGCGCTCTTGAGGGTTTTCGCGCTTAAAAAGCGCAATTCCTTTGCGAGCGCCTTTGTTGGCGGCCTCCATGAGACCGGGGCCTCCTCCCGAAACCAAGCTAAAACCCGTTCGAGTGATGGTTTCACAGATTTGTTCGGTGAGCTTCCAATAGGGAGAGCTTTTATGAAGTCTCGCGCTTCCGAAGATCGAAACGGCTGGATCCACTTTGCGCATCAGCTCAAAGCCATCGACAAATTCAGCCATGATCTTAAAAATCAGCCAGGTGTCGCGGGTGGTTCTTTCGTAGGGATTCTGGAATTCGCTTAAGTCTATTTTCACTCCTCCACAGTCTAAACGCAGCCCCCTGCCCAGCTCAAACTCTAATTGAAAGTGGAATTTTTTAATTCCGCTTAAATCTTTGGAGGTTTAGTATAAATCGAAGGTTTAGGCCCTCCACGTGTGTTTTTGAGGTGTCGGGGGTCAAGGCGACGTGAAATCGAACGAATTTCTTGAAGGAGTGAAAAAATGGCCAAGGAAACAGGGGCAAGACCGGACACGACTTTTGAACTTGTGAAAGCAAGCTTAGAGCGAACTCGAAAAAATTTAGAGATTGTTCGGAAGAGACTGAATCGTCCTTTGAGCCTCTCTGAAAAGATTATTTTTGGTCATCTTGAAAATCCAGAGAATCAAGTTCTCGCCCGCGGAGAAGCCACCTTAAGTCTCTTGCCCGATCGTGTGGCCTTGCAGGATGCAACAGCTCAAATGGCGATGCTTCAATTTATGCAGTCGGGAGTGGCTAAGGTGCAGGTGCCCTCGACGGTTCACTGTGATCATTTGATTCAAGCGCATACTGGAGCGAGGGCGGATATGAAAACGGCGCTCATAACGCACAAAGAGGTTTATGATTTTCTAGAGTCGGCCGCGCGAAAACACGGATTAGGTTTTTGGGGCCCGGGTGCTGGAATCATTCATCAAGTGGTGCTTGAAAAATATGCCTTTCCAGGAGGCTTAATCATTGGCACTGACTCTCACACGCCAAATGGGGGAGGCTTAGGAATGCTCGCCATTGGTGTGGGTGGCGCTGATGCTGCCGAAGTGATGGCCGGTCTTCCATGGGAAGTTTTACACCCGAAGTTAATTGGAGTGAAGTTGACGGGGCGATTAAACGGGTGGACTGCTCCAAAAGATGTGATCTTGAAAGTTTGTGAGATTTTAACCGTGAAGGGCGGAACGAATGCCATCGTCGAGTATTTCGGTGATGGTTGTGAGGCCATTTCTTGCACGGGCAAGGGAACGATCTGCAATATGGGAGCTGAGCACGGAGCGACCACTTCTGTTTTTGCTTACGATGAGTCGATGCGACGATATCTTCGTGTGACCCAGCGAGAAGATTTAGTGGCACTTTTAGATGCCAACGCAGATCTTTTAAAGAGTGATGATGAGGTGAATTCACAGCCCGAGAAGTTTTATGATCGCGTGATCGAAATTGATCTCAGTCAGCTTGAGCCACACATCGTGGGGCCTCATACTCCTGATTTGGCTCACTCGATCTCTCAGATGGGAAAAAATGTGAAGCAGCAAAATTACCCCGATCATTTGGCCGCCGCTTTGATCGGAAGCTGCACCAACTCTTCTTATGAAGATATCAAGCGAGTGGTGGATGTCGCCAAGCAGGCGGTCGAGGCGGGAATCAAAGCGCCGACCACTCTTTATGTCACTCCAGGTTCAGATCAAGTTTTTGAGACCATGCAAAAGGCGGGCTTTGTAGACATTTTAGAAAAAGTGGGAGCAGTGGTTTTAGCGAATGCTTGCGGTCCGTGTATCGGGCAATGGAAGCGCGACCATATGAAGCCCGGTGAGAAAAACTCAATTCTCAACTCTTATAATAGAAATTTTCCTAGAAGAAATGATGGAAGCCCTGACACGCTGTCTTTTATTGCGAGCCCTGAAATTGTCATGGCTTTGGGATTGGCGGGAAGTTTGAGTTTTAATCCTTTGAAAGATAGCATCGAGCTCGATGGCAAATCTCTAAAGTTTAAAGAGCCCTCACCAGCTCAGGACATTCCACCTGAGGGTTTTGTGATTTCATGGGCGGGTTATGTCGCTCCCCCCGAAACAGAAGAAGAAATTCAGATCAATATTCAGCCCACCAGCGAGCGTCTCTCTTTATTGCCGCCTTTTCATCCGTGGAGCGGAGAAGATTTTGTGAACTTGCCGATTTTGTTGAAGGCGAAAGGAAAGTGCACAACCGATCACATCAGTCCAGCAGGGCCCTGGCTAAGATTTAGGGGGCACCTCGATCGCATTAGCGACAATATGTTCTCAGGCGCTCACAATGCCTTCGCCGAAGGTCCAGGCAAAGGTTTCAATGTGTTTACCGGCGAAAAAGAAATTGAGTTATCTCAGCTAGCTCGTGACTACAAAGCGAGAGACACACAGTGGATTGTGATCGGTGATGAAAACTACGGTGAGGGAAGTTCCCGAGAACATGCGGCGATGGAACCGCGCTATCTGGGAGCCGTAGCGATTATTGCGAGAAGTTTTGCTCGAATTCATGAGACGAATCTAAAAAAACAAGGAGTGCTTCCTCTTCATTTCGTGGATGTAAATGATTACGAAAAGATTGAAGCTCATGATCGCATCAGCATTTTGGGCTTGCAAAACCTAGAGCCCAAAAAAGATTTGACGGTAGAGGTCACAAAAGAAAATGGGGACCAATGGCAATTTAAAGTGAAGCACACTTTGACGGCGCGTCAGATCGAATGGTTTAAGGCTGGTTCTGCATTGAATGCTGCACGAGAAGCGGCTTAAAAATTAAAAAGCTTTTGTTGAAGGAGTGTCGAGGTGTCTAAGTTAAAATTATTGTTTGATAGCTTGATTGGCTTAAAGCTGATTATGGCAGTGACAGGGATTTTGCTCTGCTTGTTTTTGCTCACGCATGTGGCGGGAAATCTAACGATTTTAATCGATCCCGAACTGTTCAATGCCTATGCTTTCAATCTGACGAGCAACAAGGCCTTTCTCTATACGGCTGAGGTGGGTCTTGCTTCGATATTTATTCTTCATATTTTTGCGGCCATTAAGTTGACTCGAATGAACCGAAAAGCCCGACCGGTATCTTATGCATTTCAATCGAATACTGGCAGAAGCCGACGCTCGTGGATGTCATCGAACATGGGTCTGACGGGAACTCTTATTCTTTTGTTTTTGATTTTTCACATTCGCAATTTCAAATTTGGTGAAGAGGTCATGACCTTTCAAAATGGGCAAGAGATGCGAGATTTAGCATTCAATGTGATCAATGACTTTCAGCAGCCCTTCTATGTTTTGATTTATGTGGTGGCGATGTTGATTTTGGTGATGCATCTTCTTCATGCAACCCGAAGTTTTTTCGCAACACTTGGCTTAGAGAGCTCTCGAACTCTCGCCTTGTCAGAGAATTTTAGTCGAATTTTTGTTCTCCTTGTGGGAGGAGGCTTTTTATTAATTCCTCTTTGGATTTATTTTGTAGGAGTTTGAGATGAATTTAGATGCAAAAATTCCCTCTGGGTCGATCGCTGAAAAATGGACGAAGGCAAAAGCTGAGATGAAGTTGGTGAATCCCGCCAACCGAAGAAAGCATGAGATTATTATTGTCGGAACGGGTCTTGCTGGAGCGTCAGCCGCCGCCACTTTGGGAGAGGCGGGCTATAAGGTGAAAGCCTTTTTCTATCATGAAAGTCCGCGTCGGGCGCATAGTATTGCCGCTCAGGGTGGAATCAATGCCGCCAAAAATTATCAAAATGATGGAGATAGCGTTTATCGACTTTTTTACGACACGGTGAAAGGTGGGGACTTTCGAGCCAGAGAAGCCAATATTTATCGACTCGCCGAGGTGAGCACAAAAATTATAGATCACTGCGTGGCTCAAGGAGTTCCCTTTGCACGTGAATACGGCGGATTGTTGGCGAATCGTTCTTTTGGGGGAACTCAAGTTTCGAGAACTTTCTATGCAAAAGGGCAAACCGGTCAGCAACTTTTGCTAGGTGCTTATCAAGCGATGATGAGACAGGTCGATCGAAAGCAAGTGAGTTTGTTTTCGCGTCGAGAGATGCTGGATGTTGTGATTATTGATGGCAAGGCTCGAGGCATCGTCGTTCGAAATCTCTCTACGGGTGAGCTTGAATCTCACATGGGTGATGCTGTCGTTCTGGCGACCGGTGGGTATTCTAATGTTTATTATCTCTCGACGAATGCCGTGAATTCGAATGTTTCAGCGACCTTTAGAGCTTATCGACGTGGTGCTGGTTTTGCGAATCCGTCGTTCATGCAGATTCATCCGACTTGTATTCCGGTTTCTGGAGATTATCAGTCAAAGCTTACGTTAATGAGCGAAAGTCTGAGAAATGACGGAAGAGTTTGGGTTCCTAAGAAGTCCGGAGATCAGCGTGCTCCATCTCAGATTCCAGATTCTGAAAGAGATTATTATTTGGAGAGAATCTATCCAAGTTTTGGAAATTTAGTTCCTCGTGATGTGGCTTCGCGGGCCGCAAAGAGAGTCTGTGATGAGGGGCGTGGTGTCGGGGCTTCGGGCCAAGCCGTTTATCTTGATTTTGCCGATGCGATTCGTCGAATGGGACAAAAAACGATTGAAGATAAATACGGCAACCTCTTTGAAATTTATCAGTCAATTACAGGCGAAAATCCCTATGAAATGCCGATGCGAATTTTTCCAGCGCCGCATTATACAATGGGTGGTTTGTGGGTCGACTATCAGCTGATGACGACAATCTCTGGTTTGTTTGCGATCGGTGAAGCTAACTTTTCAGATCACGGGGCCAATCGGCTAGGGGCCAGTGCTTTGATGCAAGGCTTGGCAGACGGTTATTTTGTGCTGCCCTATACCTTAGCGAACTACATCGCGAATCAGGATTTTTCAAAGTCGATCTCGATCGATCATGAAAACTTTGGAGCCGTAAAAAATGAATGCCAAGAAAAACTCAATCGCCTTTTAAACGTGAAGGGCACAAAAACGGTGGCTGATTTTCATCGTCGGTTGGGTCGAATGATGTGGAATCATGTGGGAATGTCGCGAACCCGAGAGGGTTGTCAGCAAGCAATCGAACAGGTGAAGCAACTTCGAGAGGAGTTTTGGAATGATGTTCGTGTTCCTGGCGAGGCCAATAATTTGAATTCGAGTTTAGAGCATGCGAATCGAACGGCTGATTTCTTAGAATACGCTGAGATTGTGGCGCTCGATGCTCTTACGAGAGAAGAATCTTGTGGCTGTCATTTTAGAGAAGAATATCAAACAAAAGATGGAGAGGCGCTTAGAGATGATGCCAAGTTTTCTCATGTGGCAGTTTTCGAATATCAAGGAGAAAACAAGCAAGCACTTCGCCATCAAGAGCCGTTAGAGTTTAATGAAGTGAAACCATCACAACGAAGTTACAAGTAGGAGAGAAAGACATGGCTGAAAAAGCAATGAATCTTACATTAAAAATTTGGAGACAAAAAAACCGAAACTCTCCGGGAGCAATGGAGACCTATCAGATTTCGGGTGTGAATTCTGATATGTCGTTCTTAGAGATGCTCGACTATCTAAATGAAAAGTTAACGGCAGAAGGCAAAGAGCCCGTTTATTTTGAAAGTGATTGTCGAGAAGGAATTTGTGGAACTTGTGGAATTGTCATCAACGGACAGGCTCACGGCCCAGGAAGTCGGCTGACCGCCTGTCAGGTTCATATGAGAGCCTTTAAAGATGGAGACACCATTGTGATAGAGCCGTGGCGAGCGAAGGCTTTTCCGGTTCTTAAAGATTTGGGTGTGGATCGTTCGGCTTTTGATCGAATCATCGAGGCCGGGGGCTATGTTTCGGTGAATACGGGTAATGCACCTGACGGAAACTCTGTTCCGATTCCAAAAACCGTATCTGATTTTGCATTTGATGCGGCTACCTGTATCGGATGTGGAGCTTGTGTTGCAGCGTGTAAAAATGCTTCAGCTATGCTGTTTACTTCAGCCAAAATCTCTCAACTTTCGGTTTTGCCTCAGGGTCAGCCCGAAAGAAAGCGTCGAGCGGAGCGAATGATTGCTCAGATGCAAGAGGAGGGCTTTGGAGCCTGTACGAATGAGGCGGAGTGCTCGGCGGTTTGTCCGAAGGGCATTAGCTTTGAAAATATCGTTCGAATGAATAGAGAATTCATTCATTCCCATTTTTCGACTTCTGAGCTTCAATAGTAAGGATGAGCTCTTTATCTTCTCTCGATCGACTAAAATGGTATGAGCGAATTCTTAAGTTGAGTGAAAAAGCGACCAAGGAGTCCTTGGAGTCCATTTGTCATTATTTGATGGATGATGCGATTTCGGCGGCTCAAGCCGAGACTGGCTATCTTTTGCTCTTTAATGAGTCGAATAAGCCTAAGACCATGATTGCTCGAAACGCCGAGCGTGAAGATATCGCTTCAGAGGCCCAGCATTTTAGCGAAAGCATCATCAATCGCTCGATCGAGATGGCAGCGCCGTTGATTCTCGATGATGCAGGCGCTCATCCTGATTTTCGTGAAGCCAAATCGGTCATCGTGGGTCGATTGAAGTCGGTTTTGGTTTTGCCCTTGTTTTTCGATGGGCGAGCCATTGGAGCCATTTATCTAGAAAATCGCAATCAAGAAGCCTATTTTTCTCCGCATCTTTTAGAGATATTGACCTTGTTTTCGACCCAAGGTGCCGTTTTGCTTCATTCCAAGCTGATCAACGAACCCTTGAGTGGTTCTCTTGGCCCCGATCAAGAAGAGCCCGTCTCTAAGAGTCAAAAAATGCAGGATCTTTATAAGCAAGCTCTCTCGGTATCAAAAACTGAATCGAGTGTTCTCTTGCTGGGCGAAACGGGAACCGGAAAAGAAGTTCTCGCTCGAAAGATTCATTCCATGAGCGAGCGTGCTCGAAAAAACTTTGTGGCGATCAACTGTTCTGCCATTCCTGATAGTCTTTTAGAGAGCGAACTTTTTGGTTACAAAAAAGGGGCTTTCACGGGAGCGACCTCTGATCGCATCGGCTTAATCAAAAAGGCTGATGGTGGTACTTTGTTTTTAGATGAAATCGGCGATTTGCCTTTGCATATGCAGGCAAAACTTTTGAGGGTTTTGCAGGAAAAGTCTTTCTTACCGGTGGGATCAACCACCGAAGAGAAGAGTGATTTTCGATTGATTGCTGCGACGCATAAATCTTTAGAAGATTCTGTAAGCCAAGGCTTTTTTCGCCAAGATCTTTATTTTCGTATCAACGCCGTTACTTTCAAGCTTTTGCCTCTGCGCGAGCGCCTCGAGGATCTCTTAGATTTGGTTCAAGCTTTTGTTGCAGACTCTTCCAAAGAACATTCGAAGCGAATTCGGGGCGTCGATGAGAGCGCCGCCGCTTTGCTTTTGGATTTTGATTGGCCCGGAAATATTCGCCAGCTTCAAAATGCAGTTCAACGAGCAATCGTGTTGGCTCCAGCAGATCGACAGACTCTTGAGGCTGAGGATTTTCGCTTTTTAACCGAAAAAGAAGCTCCATCAGAGCTGCCCAAGCTTTCGGATGCCAAAGAGCAGTTCATCAAAAACTATGTGAAAAAAGCGATTTTGATTCATCGAGGAAACAAAACAAAAGCTGCTAAGGCCTTAGGGGTTGACCCGAAAACACTTTATCGGCATTTATCAGATAAAGAGTAGCCTCAATCATTTTTGGCCTCGTGTTTAATTTAAATTGTTAATTTTTTGTTTATTCTTAAAATGGAAGAGGGATGCCGTTGTTTTTAGCTTCTAGTTTTGATTATTTAGGGAATTTTTTAGATCAGTTGCCAAGCTTTGTGGCTTCGATGCTGATTTCCATCATCTGTGGTTTGGTCATAGGCTTAGAAAGAGAGAGTCGAGGCAAGCCAGCAGGAGCTCGAACTCTGGTTTTGATTTGTCTGGGTTCAGCGATGTTCGCTCAGGTATCGGGAATGATTGCGGGTGATTATGGAGACCCCGGTCGCGTTGCCGCGCAAATTGTGACGGGAATCGGTTTTTTGGGAGCAGGAGCGATTCTTCATCAATCAGAAAAAGGTTATATCGCCGGGCTTACGACCGCGGCAAGCATTTGGGTGACGGCCGCTATTGGGGTCATTGTCGGCTCTCATCACTATCTCTTTGCGATTGTCGCCGTGATATTTGTTTTGTTGTCTTTAAGATCTTTTCGTCTTTTAGAAGGTTTTCTTTTTTATTCTCCGCACTTAGAGAAAAGGCGAATTCTTTTTGATCCTCAATCTGGAAAAACAGAGTGGATGCTGGTCGGGATGTTAGAAGATCACATGATTAACCCGACGGAGTATAAATTTGCGAAGTCAGAAGATGGGCGACAAAAAATTCTAGAGCTCAAATACTGCAAGACGAATCGCAATCATCGAAGTTTTATGTCTGATATCGCTGTGATGCCAACAGTTTTGTCGATTGGCGAAGCAGAGAATTTATCCAGTCAAAAACAGCTTTAATTTCTTAGATACGTATAGCCCTGCATGACTTGCGTATAAAAATCTACCAGCTGCATTCCTTGGCGCGGTTTGAGGCTGGTGTCTTTGATCTTTTGATCAATTTGCTGGCGAATGCTCTTTACGAGCTCCGAAACAGAGTATTGATTCGCTGTTAAAATATCGCTGATCGTATCGCCTCGAATTACTTCTTCAATATAAAAATCTTCTGGATCATCATCATCGGTGAAAACATGCACTTCATTGACTCTTCCAAAAAGATTGTGCATGTCGCCCATGATGTCTTGATAAGCACCCGTTAAGAACATTCCTAGAAAGTAGGATTTGGGGGGCTTTAAATGATGAACTCGAAGAGCATTCGAATAGGCTTCATCGTTAGCGATAAAGCGATCAATCTCACCATCGCTATCACAAGTGATGTCTACTAAGGTGCAGTTCACCTTTGGTTTTTCATTCATCCGGTGGATCGGAACGATGGGAAAGAGTTGATCAAAAGCCCAGTGATCTGGTGCAGATTGAAAAACTGAAAAATTTACGACGTACTGAACAAGAATCTTTTTTCGAAGCTCATAAAACTCATCAGGAATTCGCTTCATTCGCTTCATATTCGAAATAATCCAATTATTGATCTCGGCGCAAATCTCCTCAACACGAGCTCGTTCCGCTAGACTAAGATGGCCGAGTTTAAATCGTGAAAGAGACTCCTCTCGCTTTGCCTGAGCATCGTGATAAGATTCAAGAGCATTTCTTAAGTTGATATTCTTTAAAATCTCATAAACCTCAAAAACAAAATCCGACTTTAAAGATTCTACATTTTCGAGAGTGGTTTTTTTCTCTAGAGGAAATCTTTGATCGATCACATTCATGACAAGGCAGCTATGAAGTGCCGTTACCGCTCTTCCCGATTCACTCACGAGGTTTGGTTGCGGAACATTTTCAGTCTCACAAACGCTTTGCACTTGATAGACCACGTCAGAGACGTACTCCTCAAAGGTATAATTGATTGAAAAATCTGATCTTGATTGAGAGCCATCATAATCGACCCCTAAGCCACCTCCCACATCAAGAAACTCCAATGGCGCGCCCATTTTACAGAGACTCGCATAGTAGCGAGCGCCTTCTAATATCGCTTCTTTGATCGTGCGAATGTCAGGGATTTGACTACCAATGTGAAAATGAAACAGCTTCAAGCAAGAAAGTTTTTCTTGCTGACGAAGAAGATCAACCGCTCGAACAATTTCATTAGCGGTTAGGCCAAACTTGGCCATATCGCCGCCACTTTCTTCCCAGCGGCCAGCGCCTTTGGAAGAAAGTTTTCCACGGATTCCAAGAATCGGCTCAACGCCCACTTCTTTTGCCACTTTTAAACAAAGATCTAACTCTGAGAACTTTTCGATAACAATAATCACTTTTCTGCCCAGCTGAACTCCCAATAAAGCCAAACGGATATAGTCACTATCTTTGTATCCATTGCAAATTGTGACAGCTTCAGGGTCTTTGTTGAGCGCCAAGACGACTTGAAGTTCAGCTTTGCTGCCCGCCTCTAGCCCATAGTGATAAGGGCGGCCCGCATCCATGATCTCTTCGACAACCTCACGCATTTGATTAACTTTGATCGGGTAGACCCCTCGATAGTTCGCCTTGTAGTTTGCCTCACGAATAACTTTGGCAAAAGTTTCGTTCAGGTGGGTGACACGGTGTCGAAGAATATCGTGAAATCGAATAATGCAGGGAAGGCCAATGCCTTGTCTTTGAACCTCAGTCACGACATCCATGATCGAGATCGCTGGGCCGCCCTGTCCTTCAGGAAGCATGGTCATATGACCTTCTTCATTCACAGAAAAATAACCGGCACCCCAGCCATCAATATTATAAGTTTCGATGGCATCCGCAGATGTCCATTTCGATGCTAGTTTTGGCGACTCTTTCTCGTTGAGAATTTCGGCCGAATTATTTTCATGAGTAAGAATTTGATTCACAGGCTTCACCTACCGATTTCAAAAAAAATTCGCAATCTCTAAACTCTAATAGGACCTTGTTTTACACTCTATATTTTGTCGTGCTGCTCGATTACACGCAAGCACTTCGGTGACTCCACTGGCCAGCAAGGCGCAGGCATTTCGGTGCGCTTCATTCATGGCCTCTTCGTCATTGGGTCCATAGGCCGTGGGGCACTCTGTTCGCCCCTTAAACTCGATGCAAAGCTTACACTCTGATTCAGCAAGGCCAAGCATTTGCCAAGTGAGCCAAACTCCGCCCAGACAGAGAATTCCAATCACGAGAGCGACTTTTCCAAGAGCTTTCATATACAATATTAAAATCATGCTACGAGCTCTTTGTAACGAAATCCTTTTTGGAATTCGCCGACTCGGCCCAAGATGGCGTTGGCAGGCCTATTCAGAGAGTCTGGAGCTTTCTTTTGAGCAAGATTTCTTTGAACAGAGCTTAGCCAAGCGACTCAGATCAGAGAGCTTAGCTTTGAATTGTTTTTATCTTAGTCTTTTTAATTCTAATCGAGAGCATCTGCGTTCTGGGCCAGGGCTTTGGCTGGATGTCGGGGCTCTCGACTTTCGTTATGCTCCGGCGCTTGCAAAATTTGCTCAAAATCTAGGGGTGAGCAGCCTCAGGGCTCTTGAGGCTGACACGAAGCGTCTTTATCAAGATTTTTTTCGGAGGCGCGATTATGCCGAGTATTTTGGATCTCTTGCTCAAAAGCATTTTGGTTTAACGGTGAGCTATGAAAGAGCCAATTTTTTAAACTGGAAAACCACTGAGAAGATTGTGGGCATTAGCTGTTTGTTTCCTTTTCTGTTTCAAGATCTTCATGACGGCTTTGGCCTTCCCGTATCTTATTATTCTCCCGAAAGATTTTATGAGCACTTGATGAGAATGAGCTCTCAAGTATTGTTTTTTCATCAGGGTAAACTCGAGTTAGACGAATCAATGCGTCTCATTCAAAATCTTGTGGGAAGCGGCGCCAGAATGATTACAGGTGGGCCTTATCAAGAGACCCCCTGGTTAAATCGCAAAAATCCCGTCTATACTCTCGTTTGGAAAACTAAAGACTAGCCACTAGAGATCGCACAGCTTCACAGCTCTGATCGAGAAGCTTTTTCTCGTCTGCCGAGAGGGGAATTTCGATCACTCGTTCGATTCCTCCGGCTCCGAGCAAAACTGGAACGCCGAGATAAATATCTTTGTAACCAAACTCACCCTCTAAAAAGGCACAAACAGGACGGATCTTCTTTTGATCTTTCAAAATGGCTTCAGTCATTTCCACAGCACTGGCCGCCGGCGCGTAATACGCAGATCCAGTTTTCAAGAAATTTACAATTTCAATGCCACCCTTTTTGGCGCGATCTACAATTTCATCCAATCGAGCTTTTGAAACAAACTCGGTCACTGGGATTCCTTGAACGCTTGTATAGGTGGGTAGGGGAACCATCGTATCTCCATGACCGCCCAATAAAAGCGCGTGAATGTCATCGGGGCTGCAGCCAATCTCCATCGCCAAGAAGCTTCGATATCGAGCGGTATCTAAAATTCCAGCCATCCCCATGACTCGATTTTTCGGAAAAGCACTCACGTTCTTGGCAACATGGCACATGGCATCGAGAGGATTGCTCACAATAATTAAAATAGATTCTGGAGAATATTTCGCTACTTGCTCTGTCACACTTTTTACAATTTGAGCGTTGGTTTTGAGCAAGTCGTCTCGGCTCATGCCAGGCTTTCTCGCGATTCCTGCCGTGATAATCACGACATCAGAGTCTTTCGTGGCTTCATAAGAATTGGTTCCCTCTACACGAACGCTTCTCGCCTCGACGGGAGTCGATTCATAGATATCGAGAGCCTTTCCCTGTGGAATCCCTTCCACAATGTCGACCAAAACCACGTCACCGAGTTCTTTGATAGCGCATAAGTGGGCGGCGGTGGCGCCCACGTTGCCCGCACCGATAACAGAAATTTTATTTTTTCTAATTCGCATAAGCGCAGATTATGGAGCCCCCAGTTCTTGGTCAAGCTATGCCCCAAGAAAAATGAGATCATTTTGGAGGCGAGCTGAAATTTTGGCCGTCGTGATGTGAAAAAGATTTCATGCACTAAGAAAATCTTGTCGACTCTGGCAGAGTCTGCCTCGTAAACATTTGAATTTATTGGTGTTTTTTCTTTAATGAAATGGCATGAAATCTGCTCTTTCGTATGGGTGATGCAGTCATCTGTCAAAAATCGAATATCGAGCGAGAGAATTTCTGGCTCTGAAATACAAAGAGACTTTTCTTTAGAGAATCATTCAAAGGGAAGTTTAAAACAGTTTCCATCCCGATTTTTGATCGCCACTCTCCATCACCAGAAATTCACCGGCACACTCAGTTTCTCTGTGGCAGAAAAACGAAAGAAAGTCTGGTTTCATCAGGGAGAGATTTTTCGAATTCAAAGTAATTTAGTCCCTGAGCTTTTGGGTCGAATGATGATCGCGAGACAGTGGATCACAGAAGAGGACTTAAAGTCTTGTCTAAGTCTTCAAGCCGAAATGCCTCAGCAATCTGAGGAAGCCAAACCCATAGGATTAATCATTTCTGAAAATTTCGGAATTGATGAGGATGAAATTTCTAGTCTTCTTGATCAGCAACGGATCAATTCGTTTTTACAAGCCTTTTCTTGGGAAGCGGGTGATTATGAGATTTCATCACTCGACTTTAAAAATCCGCCACCAGCAAAGATCGAATTCAATCAGCTCATTCGATCGATCGACAGTCTTTTTGAGTTGAACCAGTCGGCAGTTTATAGTTTTCTGAATGAATTTGAGACTTGGCAGCCCTCCGAGGGCATGATGGACCTTGGGCGTATTCCTTTTTGGACGGTATTAGCAAGTTGCCGTCGACTGGCACTCAGTGGCCTGCTTTGTATTCGACGCTCGAACAAACTTTATGAGATTGTTTTTAAACATGGAGTTCCGCTTACTTATTATGAAGGGACGATCGCTCAACCTCGCCAAGTAATTTGTGTTCGACGAGCGAGTGATGATCATGAGCGATTTTTCATCGATCAAGTGTTCCAAATGTTTTCATTTTTATCTGGAAGCATCTATTTTAAAAATTTGGGAGAAAGCGAAGCAAATGGTCACGGACCAATCAATATTCAGTTTCGCGATGAAACCGCCGTCACTAGAAATGTTTCTTCTTTTGATCTCGTTCAGGGTCAGGTGGCTCTTTTTAAATTGTTTTGGTCAAAACTAAAATTGAGATTCTTTTATGTTTACGATCGAGTTCGCTTAAAAATCCGACGCTTACTTCGTCGGTGAAATGTCGATAATCGTATCTTTAAAACTCGCCTTTTCTTTCATGTAACTTTTTAATTTTTCAAGAACCCTAGCTTCAATCTGTCGAACTCTCTCGCGAGTGATTTTGTAGGCGTCTCCAATTTCTTGAAGAGTCTTTGGTTCTTCAGATCTTAGACGCTCTCGAAAGACGATGAGTTCTTTTCCAGATAAAGTCTTTTCAAAAGCATCTAAGCGATTTTGAAATTCATGACGAATCTGAGCATCGGCCAATTTTTCGTCGATGCTTTCACTGGAATCATCAATAAACTGAATCAAGCCCTCACTGTCAGACGAGTCGGAATGAATGGGCGCATTGAGTGAAACATCGCGCCCAGAGAGTCTCTGACTCATCTCTTCGACTTCTCTCTCTTTCACATTAAATTTTTCGGCAAGCCATTTGGTTTCTGGCACGATGCCCATGGCTTCAAGCTGATTTTTCTCTTTTTGAAGCCGATAAAACAAAGCCCTTTGCGCCCGAGTAGTTCCCATTTTAACGAGGGACCAATTCTTTAAAATAAAACTTCGAATATAGGCTTTAATCCAATAGCTTGCGTAAGAGGAGAATTTGACTCCCCGGTAGGGGTCATATTCTTTGACGGCTTGCAAAAGACCAATGTTTCCCTCTTGAATCAGATCGAGTAGACTAAAGCCGCTTCGAATATAATCATGAGCAATCTTCACAACGAGTCTCAAGTTTGACAAAACCATTTCGCGAGCCGCGTCTGAATCTTGATGATCATAAACTTTTTTTGCAACTTCGAGTTCGCGCTCTGGGCTAAGCAGGGGGTGCCGACGAATGCTCATCAGATATTTATCAAGATCGGTAGAGGCGGGTGAAAGTTCAGATGTTGGCACGAGTTCTAATGAAGTCTTTTTTGACTTTTTTCGTATCGACGAAGAGCGAGATTTTTTCGCTGTCGATTTTTTATTAGATTTTATCTTTTTCGATGCCATTTTTTCATCCTAGCTTCGCATTAAGATGCGGCAAAGACAAGCTAGGGAAGAGCATTTAGTCGCTCAGACGCCTTTATGATCGCTTGAAGGCGAAACTCTAAATTTTTTAATGATTCGTTTTGAATACCACCATAAAGAGAGATCCCGCTGAGGCTGCTCTCGAGGGGGTGGGCCGCTGAGTTTTCATAGGCCATCTTCAAAGAATTTATGATTTCTAAAAGAGTGGAGAGTTCAGCGCCTTCAATAAGGCAATCTCTGTCAATCTGCTCGGGCTTCACTAGCCCTGACAATCTTTGAACAAAAAGGAATTTCTCTTGCGCAATGCTGAACCAAAGTAGAGTCATTTTTTTTTGGTCTTCTGATAGAGAACTCCACCAAGATTCATCGGCAATAAGGTGGGGGCCAAGAGATGTCTTCCATGAGATGACTTTCAGATTTAGATTTTTACAAACTAAGATTTTAAAAGTTTTTCGAGAGTTGGCGGTAAGGAAATCACAAAAGTCTGTCGGGGCGTCCCATGCATGAGCTCTTTTCAAAACAATGATGAGTCCCAATAGAAACTCTCGACTTCCAAAAAAAATCAAACAGATCGCGATGAGAGACCAAATCATGACATCGCTGATTTTAGCATTTTTTTCGCCTCATCCCATCTAGTAAGATAGTAATTTATCTCATCTCTCAGCCCTGCATATCGCCAACGTAGCCAGATTGACCTCCAAAATCCCCAATTGTCTTTTTGAAGATCTTGGCGAATTTCATCTGACAAAAGAAGAAAATACTCCTCAATGCGAAGTGCAAGTGATGAAAGCGGCATTGTTGAGGCCTCTTTGCAGCGAAGATTCATTTCAGCCAAATAGAGGGCCAAAAGCCGGCGCTCGTTATATTCAAGCAAAAGTGGCCAATCAAAAACAGAGATGACAGCTTTTGATTTTTCAAGTCGATCAATAAAATTTTCTAGACTGCTCAAGTCATCTTTAGGAGTGCGAAGACGAATCTCAAGAGCATAACGTCGTCGAGTTTCAGGATATCTCAACGAGAAGTCTGAAACGCTATCCCGATAGGCACAGCTAGCCTTTCTAAGAATTTCTAAAGGATGCAGTTTTGAAAAAAATTTCATGAATCTCGACGCGAAGCTTTGACAGCTCGTGTGTCTGCCCAGCGTTTGATTTCTTTGATCTGCTCTGCCATGGTCGTTGCCAGCGGCACCGTTTTTCCAATCGCTTTAAAAATATCTTCCTGAGTCAGTTGACGGTTTCCATCTTTAAAAGCTTGAACTTTTCCTGAAATCACAGCCTGCTCGATCTCGGCACCGTTAAAGTTTGAGCTGCCCTTTGCCAGTTCCATTAAATTAAAATTCTGAGTGTCATGCCCTCTCTTTTGCAGGTGCACGTCAAAAATCGCTGCTCTTTCATGCTCCAGCGGCAGATCGACGAAGAAGATTTCGTCGAAGCGGCCCTTTCTGAGCAATTCGGGGGGGAGGCGATCAATTTCATTGGCCGTAGCCGCGACAAATACAGGAGAGTCATGCTCTTGAAGCCAAGTTAAAAAACTGCTGAAAATTCGCGCGGTGATGCCCTGATCGCCCTGACGGTAGCCAGCAACACTTTTTTCGATTTCTTCCATCCATAAAATGGCAGGAGCCACCGCTTCAATTTGTTGAATCGCTTTTCGAAATGATTCTTCGGGTGTGCCCATGGCTCCACCATAAACTCGGTTGATGTCGAGACGATAAAGCGGCAGGCCCCAAGCAGCTGCGATCGCTTGTGTGCAGAGAGACTTTCCGCATCCACTTACGCCGGTCATGAGAAGACCCTTTGGCATTTGCATTCCTGCTTCTTGAGCTTCTTTCGAAAAAAAACGAGCTCGATCATGAAGCCAATCTTTGAGATTCTCTAAGCCACCAATATCGTCCAGCTTAAACTTTGTCGGAACATATTCGAGCAATCCGTCTCGTTTTATAATTCGCGCCTTTTCTTCATAAACGACTTCAAGAGCTTCTTCATTCAGCTCCTGACGGCCCACAAGCATTTTTTGAAAAACGAGTTTCGCTTCGTCTAGGGTTAAACCTAATGCCCCCTTCACGAGTCGAGAGCGCTGCTCATCACTTAATGAGTCTTTCACCTTGGGAAAACCTTTGATCACGCCCTGAAACAAACTTTGGATTTCGAGTTCATCGGGAAGAGCAAAATCAATCGTTACGACTTCTTTAATGAGATCTCCTGGAATCTGAGCTTGAGGCGAAACGAGAAACAATGTTTTCACAGAGCCTTTGCTGGCATGAAAAACATCTCTTAGGCTGCGCTTCAAGAGATGAACGGGCGCTAAATCCCAATTGAAGTCTCGAATCAAGAGAACGCCAGGTGTCGTTTGACTCACAAAATTTTGCAAAATTTCTAAAATCTCTAAGCTTTGAGACTTATCAGTTGCCTTCCACGACCTAAACTCCAAGGGAGAACTAAAGGCTTTTTCCGCCAGCTTCTTGATTGTGAAATCAACTCGATCTTCCTCCCAGCTTTCTATCCAAACGATAGGATATTTTGAAGCGATCAATCGCTTGATCTCTTCACTTGAATTTTTTCGGCTAGCTTTTAAGTTTAAAGAGCTATTCATTTTTCCCCCACTCAATCTCTCGTCAATTAAACTTCTGTCTATCTTCAGGGTAGATTATGCGAATGTTACGACGCCTTCGCTTTTGTTCCCAATCCTGACGAAGTTTATTAAGCCAAGTGCCAGTCTTCGCAGTTCCCCTAGAGCGATTGATCCAATTTATGTATAAAAAGCCAGCGAGAGCGCCGCCCAGATGCCCAATGTTACTGATGCCTTGATTATTCGAAGTGTAAAGCGCATAGAACTCAATGCCGATCATCAACCAAGCAAAATATTTCATCTTCATGGGAAAGATAAAAAACAGCAAAACGACTTGATTCGGGAACAAGCGACTCACCGCGATTAAAATAGCAAAAACGAGTCCCGAGGCTCCGATCGTAGGTGTGTGATAAGTGCTCGGATCAAACAAGCTGTAAACCAAAATTACCGCCGCCGTGATCAAGGCTGCAAAAAGATTAAATCGAATGAATCGCTTGGTGCCGAAGGTCGACTCCAGCAAACTTCCAAACATCCAAAAAGCAAACATATTAAAGAGCAAGTGCAGCAGATTTCCATGCAAAAAGACCCAAGTGATCGCTTGTGTCACAAGACCTTTGAAAAAAAGATAGGGCTCTAATCCAAAGAAGCGAATGAAATCATTAAAAAGGTGAGGGGCATTGAGTGGTCCATGCGCAATGAGTTGCTCGAACAAAAAAACCCCAGCGCATACAATGACAAAAACTCTTACAAAGCCTCGAAAAGGGGGAAACATCATCGAAATGTTCTCCCAAAAATTGCAAATTTTTTGTCTAACTTAGTCATTACTAAACTTTCTAATCTTCTCTAAGATTTCATCTGCTGATTGAAATCTGTCTTTCGGCTTCTTTTTTAAACATTTCAAAATGATTTCGCAAATATCATTCGGCAAATCAGGTTTTAGTTGTTTTGGATTAGGTGGGGTCGAGTGAAGATGATGATAGCCTGGGTTTTCCATAGGAAAGGGAACTTGACCGGTGAGCATCTCAAACAAACAAACGCCAAATGAGTAAATATCTGTTCGATGATCAATGGGTGCGCCCTCGACCTGCTCTGGAGACATGAAATAGGGGGTTCCGCCAATAATGGACTGCTCGGAATGAAGTTGATTGACCACCCTGGCTAGACCGAAGTCCATTAGTTTTACAATTTTGGTCTCTGTGAGCATTAAGTTATTGGTGGTGATGTCTCGATGGATCACATGTTTCGAGTGAGCATAGGCAAGAGCTTTCAAAACCTGACGCGCAATAGCCAGAGATGTCGAGAGACGAATGAAGTTCTTCTTTTTCAAGATGTCTCTGACGGTCTTACCATCAATGTATTCCATAGAGATATAGTAGTTGCCATCTTCGATACCAGCATCGAAGATCGTGACAATATTGAGATGATTTAAAACGGCTAAGCTTTTGGCCTCTCTTAAAAAAGTCTCTACAATTTTTTCATCATGCTTAAAATGAGAATTCAAAATTTTCAGCGCAACATCTCGGCCCAATACTTTATCTTTTGCGAGATAAACTAAGCCCATTCCCCCTTTGCCGATCTCTTCGATTTTTTCATACCGAGACTCTGGCTTTTGAGAGGCGCTAAAGGCTGGTAAGCCTAGTTTTTTCTCGCGAGATTGAGCGGCTTTTTTTCTTTTGG
>JBMTHG010000016.1:0-26102 GCA_049436045.1 Bdellovibrionota bacterium | reverse complement strand
GAAGGGACTCGAACCCTCGACCTCCTGCGTGACAGGCAGGCGTTCTAACCAACTGAACTACGACCCCACATTTCAAAGAATCAGCTGCTAATTCACAGGGAACGACGAAGTTTGTCAAACTCCGAGCTTAAACTTTTGGGGCTTAAAAGCTCATTTATCGACAAAAACTCAAAAAAACCCAAAAACTTTCCCCGCACAAATAAAAAGCCCTAGCTCTCGAAAACAAAACTATTGTAAAAATCGGAACGGTCAAACGGGTGTTAAGTTAAAAATTAGGGGCTGTTCTTTTAATGTTTAAAACCAACTTTCTTAGATGTCTTTTGTTGAGCTTCGGTCTGTTGCTAAGCCCAGCCATCAAGGCAGAAGATTTTAAGCCTCGCCCCCCACTCGCCACTTTAAAAGTCTTTCGTGAAAACGGACTTCTCACCAATTATCAATTCGAAATCGCCAAATGGATTCAAGATAAGCTTACTGAGCCCCAATGGGAAACCCTCTCCGATCGAGACGCCCGATTCACTCAACTCATGCGCGCTAAATCTTATCAGCATTATTTCTTCTTAATTTTACAAAATGAGGCTTTTTGGAGGTTGGCGCGTCTTGGGGTGTGGATTCGCTTTCCTGAGCAGGAACCCAATCTGTTTTATTTTTTACCCTATCATTTAACGGCTCAAGAAGCCCTCGCCCCTTTTAATCTTCCCGGGCGCCAAGACCTTCGCGTTGATTTCTTCTGGGACCCTCTCAGAAAAGATTTGGGTGGCCCCGGAGCCATTTCGTCTCATCTGTTAAGAATTGGCTTTCGAGAGCTGATGGCAGCCGTGAGATCCGACAAAGAAGATATTCTTCAAGTGCTCGATCGAATCGGCACTCAAATGGATCGCGCCATTAAAGCCAAAGCTCGCATCTCTACTTCGAAGCAATCCACACGCTCTCACTGCGTTCAATTTGCTAGAGAGTTGGGATTCAGAGTTGAAAATGACTGATAAAATCTTTTGACTCGTCTGTCAGCGCGAATCGATTTTTCATCCCAAGATTCTAAGCTTAGGCCCTCTCGATTTTTTGCCCTCGAAAGCGCTACATAGGCCTGACCTGGCTCCCACAATCGACTCAAATCCAAATGCGCCTCATCTAAAGTCAGCCCCTGACTTTTATGAATCGTCTGCGCATAGGCCAAACTGACAGGAAAATTTTCTGCAAACGCCACTTCGTTTCCGTCGGCATCCACCATCGAAAATGTAAACTTCTCAATCTCGACATAGCGATGCTTAATCTCAACGACGATCTTCTCATCCCTCATTTCGACTACTCGGCCCACACTGCCGTTTACAAAACGCTGCTTTGGATCATTCATTCGAATCATCACTTGCGCATTTTCTTTGAGAACAATTCGAGATGAAATTGGAGCCTCTCTCTCTAAAACCTCCAAATATCGATCTTGACCCGAATATCTTGTGAGATATTCCACCGATTCGCCCGGCAAAGCCTCTAGCCTCTCTAAATTAAATCGCTCGGCCTGAGCTCTCTTTGCAAACAAACGAGGGCTCGTTTCTTTGGGGGATTTCTTTTTTAACTCATTCAATAAGGTCTCGACTTCTTCATCCACTTCACCCCAGCGAATCTTATCTAAGACTCTCAAAAAATCGGCCTCCTCCGTTCTTAGGCATTCTGTGAGCGCCACCGATTCAAAGGCCGATCGCTCCCAAGCTCGCCCCAAAAAAGCCCAGTCGACTTCACCAGTTCTTCGCACCGGCGGAAGCTGTGCAAAATCACCCACACAAATCACGCGAATTCCACCCCAAGCTTCAGAACTATCTTTCACGCCACGGGCAATTCGCTCGGCACAATCTAAGACCTCACTCGAGATCATTGAAATCTCATCGATAATCAAGGTCTGAGTCTTTCGAAGCCGACTCTTCAAACGGCTATTTTTCATGGCTTTTTCAAAAACCAGCCCTGCTCCACCCTGCATGAGACCTAGACCAAAAAAACTGTGAAAAGTTCGACCGCCCACTAAAATCGCTGCCGCTCCTGTGCTCGCTAAAACGGGAATCTTTTCAATCTGAGTGCGCAAAAAATAGCGAATCAAAAAACTCTTTCCCGTTCCGGGAGAGCCCGTCAAAAAGACATTTGACTTAGAATTCAATTTTTGAAGAGCCCTTAACTGCGAGGGGCTTAGCTTCTCTAACATGATCGAGCCATGCCAACAGTCTTTTTCGCGTGATGCAAGCTATCAATTGCTTTTTCAAAAGCTTTTTGTGTAGCCTAGGAGTTTCGATAGAAGAAGGGGGTTGAGATGATGAGGGGTCATCTCCAAAAATTAGTTTTTTTCGTTTTTGTTTTCAGTGGAATTCTGAGTTTCTCGAGTTCTAGTTTTGCCAATTCAACCTGTCAAAGCCTTCTCGCTGGAATTTTAGAATCAAAGCCCGTTGACTGGGAACATCGAGATCGCTCACTGAGCGCTGTTGCGATGAACTCGGTGATTTGGCTCAGCGGTTCAGAGGCCGCACAAAGTTTGCTTGGCTCTCATCAAGCTTTTGGCTCTGCATTTATCGCCAACACGAGCATTGATGTGGTTTTGACAATGCTCTCCCATCAAATCTCTCTGGGCCGAGTGCCGGCTAAATTTAAGGCGCTATTTGATGGAAAGCAAAATTACAAACGACGCGCTCTACTTAACACCACGATGGCCATGAGCATTCTTCTTCCGATTTGGACGATCACAGCCGCTGCGACAGGAGCCCCTGTGGAAAGTTTTGAAGCTTGGATGAATGGTGAGGTCATCAAACCTCTGGGAGCTTTCGGCGCACTGGCTCTTTTATATTCGGCCTATCGAGTCGCTCCTTATTTAAAGAGTTATTTTTTCCAACACGTCCCTCAGCGCCGAGATCACAAGCGTTGGCTTCAGCTTTGGGAGACTTTTCCCGATGAAATGAATGTTCTTGAAACTGCGGCTAAGAGTCGGGCTGATAGCTTCGAACTCTCTCAAGCGGAATTTGAAAATCTTGTGCTCAGCATGATGGAGGTGGTTCGACTACGAATCCCCTACGAAGAGCGACTAAGCGAATCTCTTCGAAGCCATGGAAAGTTGAAAAAAAGCATTCAGGCGATTTCTTCAGAAACCCGTGATCTGAAAAAAGCAAGCCTGAGACTCGGCCTTACCAAAAGTCTTTTGCAACTTCATGATAAAGGTCTTCACCAAGAAGATATTCAAATGGCTTTAAATCTGGGTGAGCCTTTCGATGCGCTGAAATCTCTAGAGCTTCATCGTCAACTTAATGAGCGCCAAAAGCGCAAGCGCATGCGACTCGCCATGACTGGTTTTATTGATCAGAGCATTTGGGTAGGCTTTATGGGGGGCGTCGTTCTTCGGGCCCTGACGGGCTATTCTCTGCCCCATTGAAAGACCTATTGCTTTTATGCGCATCTCATTTTATGACTAATTCTGTTTTATTGATCGGAAACATTAGAAACCTCGCAGGTACGCGTAAAGATGATCGAAAAGTTTATATTCTATAGTCTGTCTCTTTTTCTTTTATTCATCCCACAAGAACTTGCGGCGCAAAGATTCGACTGCAAAAGCTTTATTCAGCAAATTTCAGTCGCCGACAAATCTCAATGGGCTCTTGATCAAAACGTTTTTTCTTCGTCAGTTGACACCACCATTTTTTGGGGAGGCACGTGGCTGAGTGGAACTCAAGCGATGAAAAGCTTAGCTCTTCAAAATCCATTTTTGAGCCCAAGCTTTGCCATCACCCTTCCTATGGATGTGGGCCTCACTCTCGCTTCCCACTTTTTTGCGCTTGAGAGTTTTTCAGCGATTCATCATCTCTCAAAAAAGCAAGAATTTTGGGTGAGAGCCGGTTTTAACACAGCACTTGGAAGTCTTATCATTCCCGGGTTTTGGGCTCTCTTTAATGGGCTTCATAGCCTTGGCCTCACCGACACGACTTACAATATTTCTCCGATCACTTGCTTGGGAGCGGTCGGACTCTGTGCCGTGGTCTATCCCAGCCTTCAAAAGTCTAAGAATTTTTTGTTTAAAGAGCGCCCGCTCGCTCAAGATCAAAAAAACTTTGAATGGCTCAAAAAGAGATTTCAAAATGAGTTAAGCGGCATCTTAGAATCGATTTCAAAAAGAGAAGAAGATTTAGATCTCTCTGAAAGTGAGGTCTCAAGAGTGGCCCTCATTTCAAATATCATCGGCTCTCAACCTCTTGAAATCGGTCTCAACCAGATTGCTGGATTTTTCTCAGAGCTTAAAAAAGAAGAAACTCTTCACTCACATGAAAAACGAATACGAAAAATTATAGAGAAATTGAAGGCTGCGAATGATGAAATGAAGACCGAAGTTTCAGGATTGAAAAAGTGGTATTTGAGCGTTCTTAAAAAAGATCGAATAAAAATTATCGAGCAACGAAAAATCCATCTGCGGCATCAGCTCATTCAAGAACTACTCGCTTTAGAAACTCGTGGATTCATGTCTGAAGAAATTCAAAAACTTTTATGGATCGATGAGGCTTTCACTCCGCAACAAAGCCTGCTGTTTCATCGAGACCTTCAAAACATGATAAAAAGTCGTCGATTTCATACTGTGATTCACTCATTTCTCGATCAAGCTCTAGCCGTCGGAGTCGCTGGAGGCTTGTTTCTCTATGGCGTCAATCAATGGGCGGCCACGGGCGAAACACCTTGGTTTATCGAATGGATTTTAAAGGGCGGCATTTTTTAGCCATCGAAATCTATTCGATCTCTAGCTGCCTCGATCACACTTTGAATTTGTATTTTTGTCGCAAAAACTCTAAAGCCCACCGAGGCCCAAAGCCTGTAAATTCAGAATCCACATGAGCCAGACCTCCCGATTTTTCAGCGGCAGCCAAATCAATGTGAACCCATGGCGTATCATTCTCAACGAACTTCTGCAAAAACATCGCCGCCAAAATGTGATCGACTCCGCGGGCCTTCGAACATTGAAGTGTGTCGGCAATAGAGCTTTCTAGAAGCTTGTCATAATCTTTATCCATCGGAAACGGCCAGGCCCTCTCTCCTGCATTTTTACCTGATTCAATGATCATGGAGTGCCACTTCTCTTGATTCGTAAAAGCAGCAGCATAATTTTTTCCGATACTATAAATCGCCATTCCTGTGAGGGTGGCAAAATCAATAATCATATCCGGCTTTGTTCTTGAAGCCATTGTCAAAACATCGGCGAGAACCATTCTTCCCTCGGCGTCGGTATTAACGACCTCAATAGACGTTCCGTTGAGAGAAACAATCACTTCATCCGGCTTATAACTCTTTGGAGAAATATGATTTTCAGTGACTCCCAAGAAGGCCTTTGCCCGAAGAGGAATCTTTAATTCAGCCAAAGCCACCAAGGTGCTTAAGGCCACCGCAGCCCCTTGCATATCACCCTTCATTCCGATCATATAAGAAGCGGTTTTAATGTCGTATCCCCCTGTATCGAAACAAAGCCCTTTACCTACAAGAGCCACTGGCTTTTTATTTTTCGCCGTCCTCGGAGAATAAGTGATTTCATAAATTCCACCCTTTGAATCGGGGTTGCCTTGATCGACGGCCGTGAAAGCCCCCGCTCCCATTTTTTTAAGTTCGGAGCTCGAATAAAATTTAAAAGTGAAGCGATATTGATCACAAATCTTTTTGATAATCTTTCCAAACTTCTCAGGGTCTAGCTCATTCGGAGGAGTCATTCCCCAAACACGAACTCGATTCGAAGCCTCACCCGATTGAAATCCATATCGCAAGTTCGCCTCAACATTTTTGGAACAAAAAACACTCGCCTCTTTTAACTCAAAGCTCTTTTGATCTTTTAATTTTTTTCCATAAAGAGGCAAACGGGCCACACGTGCAGATAAGGCCGCAGCGAAGCATTCGGCCAAGCTTTGTTCGAGGGCCTCTAAGCCTAAAAAGACAACCCCAAAAGACTTCGTTTCTTTTGAAAGAGCCGTTTTAAGCTGCGATCGAAAAAACTCTAAGCGGTTAAACATGCTCAACTTTGAATCCAAGATCGCGAGATGAACATCTGGGGATTTTAAGCGATTTGCCGTCGCTGTCGCACTAAAGCTGGGCTTCAATTGAGCTCGGTGACGATCGACGAGCATTTGAAGTCGACTTGTGAGATCTTCGCCCAAAGAGCTCTGCCATTTTTTTAGAGATTTCAAGCCAGCTTCAGATCCTATGATCAGAATCTTTTCAAATTTATCCGCCTGTGAAGAAAAATCTTTAATTTTAAATGTTTTAAAATTCATCCTGAGAGCCTAATAAGTTTTTGAGAGCGAGAAAAGATCAAAGCTTTACTTAAAATTGATTTATAAGCTTTACTATCGCCGAAGAGAGGTGAGGTGATGGGCTCAGATTCAATTGACGTTGTTGGCTTAGGAAACGCTCTTTTAGACATGCAGGTTCGCGTGCCCGATGAGTTTTTAAAGGATCATCAGATCTTAAAAGCTTCAATGCAGCTCGTAGACATAGATTTTCAAAAAACCTTGCTCTCTTCTCTTTTAGAAAAAAAACTACCCTTAGAGATAAGCTCTGGCGGTTGTGTCGCGAACAGTTTGGCGGGAATCTCCAATTTCGGTGGCCGTGCTAAGCTGGTTGCCAAGCTAGGCTCTGATTCAAATGCCGAGGCCTATCAGAAAGATTTAAAAAAAATTGGCGTCTCTTTCTCGACCGCACCTCATGATTCTTTGAGCACCGGCACTTGCCTTGCCTTTATCACACCAGATGCCGAAAGAAGCATGCTCACTCATTTAGGCGCGGCACAGGCTCTGTCTCCCGATGACATTTTGCCTGAAGATCACGAGAAAGCAAAAATCACCTATCTCGAGGGATACCTATGGGACTCTCCCTCTGCGAAGGCTGCCTGCTGGAAAGCCGCTGAGATCGCCAAGCGCGCCGGAAAAAAAGTAGCACTGACGTTAAGTGATTCGCACTGCGTGGTTCGACATTTTAATGATTTTTGGGATTTCACGGAGAAATTTGTCGACATACTTTTTTGTAATGAAAGCGAAGTCAAAGCCTTTTCTAAGAGTCACGGTGTCGAGGAATCATTTTTGAAGATAAAAAATCTTTGTGAGTTTATTTTTGTTTCGGTGGGCTCGCACGGCGCTCTCTTGAGCTCTGATTTTGGAAATTTAACAGAAAGCATTGGAACTTGGGATGTTCCATTGATCGACAAACTTGGAGCTGGAGACTTGTTTGCCGGAGGCGTCTTATTCGGCTTATCCAATAACAATAGTCTTCGAGAATCGGGTTACCTCGGATGCTTTGCCGCCACCAAAGTGATTCAACAGATGAGCGCTCGCTTGAATGAATCCCTGCAAAAACAGTTAAACGAAGCTCTTCACGGACCCCAAGAAAATTCAACAAAAGCTTTAGAGCTAAAAATTAGAGCTTAAGAAAAAGTTCCCGTGCTGCCAAAGCCGCCAGAGCCCCGCTCTGTCTCTGAAAGTTCAGTGGCTTCTGAAATCTCAGCTTGCTCTACGGCCATCAAAACACCTTGAGCCACTCTCTCACCTGCCTCGAGAATCACCGGCTCAGAACTACAAGTTGACATAATTATTTTGATCTCGCCGCGATAGTCGGCATCAATCGTGCCGATGCCATTCACAAGAAACACCCCTTTTTTGGCCGCCAAACCTGAGCGGGCTCTGACCTGCAATTCATAGCCCTCTGGAATTTCCACACTTAAGCCCGTCGGCACGAGTTTGACCTCTCCCGCTTTTAAGATGACTCGCTCAGTAGAACAAAAATCAAATCCACTCGCCGCTTTCGTTTGATAAGACGGCAAAACCGCCGCCGCTAACAACTTTTTAAAAAGTAATTTAGGTTTATTCATCGAGCACCCCTTTTAATACCAAGAAAGCCCTAAGCCACCGGCCACAATGTAAGAAAAACCACCGTCAGAAGGTCGAAACCATTGTGGCAAAAATTGAAGAGAGGCCCCGATGGAATAAGGTGCTGTTCTCATGAACTCATAGCCCAAACCCAATAGAGCTCCAAAGCCTCCACGATCTCGACCCACTTCAGTAACGTAGCTGAGATCAACTTCGGCTTTTGATAGATGAAGCACAAAGCCAGGCCCCGCCTGCATACTCCATTGATCGTTGAAAAAATAATGCCCTACGGGCCCCATGAATAAATTGATGACCTCAACCACCGCTGAGCCCACATCTTCTCTCGCCCAATGAAGATCAACAAAGGCCAACAATGCGAACCTATCGTTAAAGGCCGCACCCGCAAAGAGATCGACGCCTAAGCCTACGCTAAAATCTGATTCTCTCGCAAAAAGCTGATCGTCATAAAATAGAGAGGGCCCCAAATTGGCACCCCAAACTAAACCCCTATCTGAAACCAAATCTTCGGCTCTTAACTGAGTGCCGCCGAAACTCAAGAGAATCAAAGAAAATACGAAAAACGAATGAAACTTAAACCTCATTCCGGAGGTTTAACTAAAATTAAAGACCGAAATCAAGCTGAGTCTAGACCTCAGGGGATATCGCGATCCATGACCGTCTTTCGGCCATCTTCTCGCGCATTTTGTATGGCTCGGTCGCAGAGTCTTTTGATTCGCTCTGTTAGTGCATCCATTGTTGAGGCACTTGTGTTCATTTGAGCTCGATCGCTGATATATTTTTTTACTTTCGAAGCCACGACTAAAACATCCGTTTGAACATCTTTGAACTCAGGCGCTTGGTGAGATGCGCTCACAATCATGCGCTTGGCTGGCGGAGGTGATGAAACATTTTCGGCTGAGTCAGGCGCTCTTTTCTCGATCGCACTAAAGTCATCCCCCCGATGTCTTTCTACAGGAATGTGGGCATCCCAACACTCCACCGAGCAAAACGCATAGTCTGTCTTTTTTTGCCGGCAAGTTGAAACAGAGCACACAAAATAAAACGCACGACAGGGAATTTCTTTTTTGCACGAACTACATTTTCGCCAAACTTTCATAACTATAGTTTAATATGAATCAAAGAAAAAGATATCAAATTAAGGCCAAGCCTTAGAAAGTGACTCGCATGATTAGTCCTGAAAAATGGCAAAAACTTCAAAGCATCATGTCAGAACTTCAAATCTTTGAGAAAGACCTGACTGAAAAATTCATTCGAAGTTCAGGCAAAGGGGGCCAAAACGTAAACAAGGTCAGTTCATGTGTTTATCTTTTTCATGCGCCTAGCGGCATTGAAGTGAAGTGTCAAAAAACTCGTTCTCAATCTGACAATCGTTATTTCGCAAGAAAAATTCTGACAGAAAAATTGGCCCTAAAGAAAAACAAAACAAAGTCAGAAGAAGCGAAGCGTCGATACAAGCAAAAAAAGCAGAAGCAAAAAAGGCACAAGCGAGCCAAAGAGAAAATACTTAAAGACAAAAAGATGCAGTCATTAAAAAAAGATCTACGAAAAAAAGTCGAAAACTAAAAATCAAGGCCAGTTCAAAGAAAATTTTGGATACCAATTCGCCCAAAATCCCTTTTTCCAGGTGATCTCAGCAATCTCAGCCTGACCAAATTCAGATGGGTGAAAGCAATCAATACTGATTGATTTTATCGCTGTCTGAGAAGTTTCGTAACGATCTACAACTTTCATTTCAACAAAAGAAAACTCATCTTGAAGTCTTTCAACAAGACCATACAAACCATCATGGTATTGATCAAACAGGCTCTTAATTTGAGATCGATGCTGAGAATCTTGTGATTCAAAAAGTGGACTTTCACCATAGATCGTTTTTCTCAATCCATAACAGGTGAAGCTTTTGCCTAAAATACTTTTTACGACAAGATCATTCGTCTCATCAAAAATATGAAATATATCTGGAAGACCGACTAACAAGATCCAAGTGTACTGACTTCTTGTTTCTAAAATTCTTCGAAGTTGAGATTCAATATTTCCAATAAACTGAAGAGCCGATGGAATCTGCTCTACTCGATCTTGTTTCAAATCATTCGCACCAATCATTAAGGTAAGATAGTCAAACTCAATGCCTGCTTCAGCTTCATATTGAAGCAGTTTATCGACTTGAGGGCTTAACTCTTTGCTCTCCGATCCGGCCACTGCGAAATTTTTTGCAATGATATGCGGGTTTAATTCCCTCAATCTTTGAAAGTGCGAATAAACCAAACTTTCTTCATCATCACCTGTCGACCAAACTTTTCCTTTCGCCGCATAATGATCTCGAAAGGCCTGAATTCTTTCTTGTTTGTTTGAGATGGTTCCTAAGCCGACCATGCGCCACATCTCTGATGTGGGAAGACCATTTTCAAAACTAAAGTCGGCAAGAATGGCTTCAGAAATGCTGTCTCCCATGCTCGCCATTGCTCTTGGTAATCTTGACTCCTGCGCTTCGGCCAGACCCGCCAAGGCACACAAAACAAAAAGAACAAAAAGTCCTTTTTTCACGACCTAACCTCCCCCTGAAAGTCAGAATAACATAGCTCAAGTGCGGAGGCACGACACGCCGCGCCAAAAAAAGAAAGGCGGCATAGAGCCGCCTTTCCGGGATTAAGGTTTCGGTGAATGATAAAACTTTTAATTATTCGCTGAACCTAAATTTCCAGAGTTTGCCGTATTCGTGGCGCCAACAGCGGCCGTACCTGCTGTTCCAGCGTTTGCTGCAGCACCCAAACCAGCTGCACGATTTGCCTCTCCAAAAGTCGATAGACTTTGAGAGATCAAACCACGCTCTTGCTTGATCGCTGATTCTAAAGTGCTCTCTGGCAAGCTCTTAAGAAACTCTCGCTCTTTTTGAAACAAGATCTGAGTCAAAGTAAATCGGGTTATGTCTTGCTTGGTGCGGTTATCAACAACCATCACACTGTGACCAGTCTTAATCATTTCAACGATATCTCTGTAAGAGATATAGCTAGCTGTATCGGTGTTATAGAGTTTTCTATTTGGGTACTTCTTAATTACAATCTTCTTGCTCATGTTGGTTTCCTCCCTCGCTCCTATGATGAAAACTTATCAAGCGCATCATGCGCTCGCCTTAGTTAAGGGATTGCAAGAGCTGTGCCGAGCATAAAAAAAGCTGCATCAGAAACCGAAGATCCAAATAAGCATTTCAAATTACTAATGATTTTCAAATTACAAAAGTTACAGCGCTTTTTCTAATGAGCACAGTCGAGCGTCAAAGCTCTTGCAGAGCGTTAGTCTTTTGACACTGGCGCATCGAAACTTTCAGTCTGAAATCGGGCTCCGCATCTGGCATGAGGCCCCAACTCTTGGCTCTCAGTGATGCTATTGTCAAAAAATTGACGCCCGGCTTGAGAGAATAAAGTGTTGGAATCACTGGATTTTTCTTTATAGCCTCCCCTTTTGCTTTTTGATTATAGTGTGACGAATACATGGGGAGGATGCTGAATTGAAAAGAAATGTTTATGGCGCCTTGTTTTGCTTTGGTTGGAGCATTTTGCAGTGCCTCTATGCTGAAGAGCCCTCTTCTTTTCGAGAGCAGCCCTGCGCTGAATCTCTCTCAGAGTTAAATCATATGCCGACGAGCTTAAGCATGGATCAACTCGATGCCGTGCTGAAACATTATTCACTTCAGCGCGTTCACGCAAAGCATGGGCTTTGGGTCGTTGACGTCAATTTAGAGTCCAGCGAGATTCCTCTCGCAGGTCATGCCGTTGAGGTCTATCTTGAAATACAGCGCCATAGTCCATTTTCATCGCGATATGAGATTCTTGCGCTAAAGTTTCCAAACGGAATCGTGTTTGGTGTTTCTGATCGAAAGACAAAGAAAATTTTAGAAGTGATTTTAGGGCGAGGTTTTGATGAAGAGAGCGCAGAGGCGGCCCTTTTTGCTCAGCAACTCAAAGGCACAGAAATTTCAAACGATGTCATTTTTAAAATGGGAGAATAAATTTTCTACATTTTATTTGGGCACTTAATTCCAAGCAAACCCAAACCACACTCTAAGCTCTCTAAACAAAGACGAACCAATTGAAGTCGTCCAGCTCTTAGTTCCTCTTCTCCCTTGAGAATCGAGACATTCATATAAAATCGGTTGAAGACCGCCGCTAAATCTAAAAGCGCATTTGAAACAATCGAGGGTTCAAACTCACGGGCTGCGGCCTCAACGTGAGCAGGAAACGACAATAAACTCAGTGCTAATTCTCGTTCAGCCTCCGTCGCCAGTGCGGGAATGCTTTCTTGGTTCGAGCGAAGCTCTGGAAACTCCGTATAGGCTCGCTCAAGCAAGGCCTTTAAACGAACACTTGTGTATTGCAAATAGGGCCCTGAATCTCCCTCAAAACTTAAAATCTCATTCCAATCAAAAAGAATATCTTTAGTTCTTCGAGATTTTAGATCAAAGAACATCACGGCGCCCATCCCAATCCAACGGGCCGCCTCTAACCGCTCTGCTTGGGTCAGTCGCTTTTCTTCAGGTCTTTCGTTTTGCTTCTCATCAATGATGCGAAGAGCCTCTTGCTCGGCTTGATTCAAAACATCCTCTAAGAGAATGATTTTTCCCTGACGAGTTGACATTTTTCCGTCGGGAAATTTAATCAAGCCAAAATCCACGTGCACATAATTTTTAGCCCATGAATAGCCCATCAACTCCAAAACTTTAAAAACTTGCTGAAAATGAAGCTTCTGCTCAGAGCCCACCACATAAACTAACTTTGAAGGATGAAAAGTCTTCATTCGATATTCAGCCGTTGCCAAATCACGAGTGGCATAAAGAGTTGAGCCGTCTGATTTTTTAATCAAACAAGGCGGCATGCCGTAAGCTTCAAGATCAACAATCTTAGCCCCCTCAGAGTCTTTCAGAAGTTCAGCTTCTTCCAATCGCTGAACGCTCTCTTCCATCAATTGGTTGTAAAAACTCTCGCCCGTAATGAAATCAAACTCTACCCCCAAGCGCTCATAGATCTTTTTAAATTCATGATAGCTTACATCTTTGAACCAACCCCAAAGCTCTCGAGCTTCTTCGTCTCCCTTTTCAAGTCGCACAAACCATTCACGAGCTTCATCTAAAAGCGCGGGATCTTCTTTTTCTTTTTCATGAAACTCCACATAGAGTTTAAACAAATTGTTGATCGGGTCTCCCTTCACAAAATCGGCGCTTCCAAATCTCTTGTAAGCCACGATCAACTTTCCAAACTGAGTGCCCCAATCGCCGATGTGATTGATTCGAACAACTTGAGCGCCCAATGCTTTATAAATTCGACAAATCGCCGCTCCGATATTGGTTGATCGAAGATGTCCGATGCCAAAAGGTTTAGCGATGTTTGGAGACGAATAGTCTACAACAATTTTTTCAGAACTTAGAGCTAACTCACTTCCGGCGAGAGCTTGCCCCGATTGCTCCATCAAACAGCGGCCAAGTAAATCCGATTTGAAGCGAATGTTAACATAGGCATTCACAGCCTCTACTAGTTCTAAACCAAGAGAATCTTTTGTCGCCTTTAACTCCTCCGCCAAAGCCTCAGCGATTTTCGCCGGTGACTTCTTTTCCAACTTGGCCATGGGAAAGCACGGAATCGCCAAATCATAGGCCAACTTTCCATCCAAATGCGGTGGGCTTTCTAGCTGAAGGCTCGGGCCCCAGTTTTCATGGGCCTTTAAGATTGCGGCCTCTAAAAAAGCGATAATAGAAATTCGACGGTTTACCATAAATGCACTTCAATAGCGTTTTAAAACAAAAACTGAAAAGTCTAAAAAAACTCTTTTCAATTAAGCTTTAATAATTATTTACTCTTTAGAACAGGAAAATCGATACTCGAATTTCCCCCTGACATTTTTGACCGACAAGGAGCTTTCAGCAGAATGACTGAAAATAGCAATTTTTTCTTAGCCATCGCCGGCAATATCGGATCTGGCAAATCTAGTCTGACGACCTTATTGTCTCAGCATTTTCAGTGGAAAGCCTTTTATGAGATTGTTGAGCAAAACCCTTATCTCACTGATTTTTATGCGGATATGCGCCGTTGGAGCTTTCATACCCAGATGTTTTTTCTGAGCCGTCGATTTCGGCACCTCAATGAAATTCAAAATACGAAAGAGCCCATCGTTCAAGATCGAAGCATCTATGAAGACGCCGAAGTTTTTGCAAAAAATCTCTACTTGAGCGGCCAGATGGACGAAAGAGATTATAAAACCTACCTCGATCATTTTCAAATGATGTCGAGCTATTTTCGAACTCCTGATCTTCTTGTTTATTTGAAGAGCGATGTCGACACAATCTCTCAAAGAATTTCTCAACGGGGCCGAAACTTTGAAAGTCAAATTGATGTTGGTTATTTGAAGCGTTTAAACGATATGTACGACCAATGGTCAGATTCCTATCAGCGGGGTCCTATTGTGATTATCGATGTTTCAAAGAAAGATTTTGTCAATCGAGCAGAAGATCTTCGCCAGATTGTTTCCATTATTCGTTGGGAGATTGAATGTTTGCAAAACCCAAGCCAAACGGCCCTTCCTCTGAAGGCCAGCTCTCAGGATAAAGCTCGAAAAGCTCATCAAAGAGAGTTGACCTAAATTTAGCTTTGGGGCGTCATATTGTTATGAGCTCAAAAGCAATTCCAATCGGTTTAGAAAAGAATCTTACTCAAGTTCGATTGATTTTTGGCACAGTCGCATTTGCCCTTGTTACAGCTCTTAGCGCAAAAATTGTGATCCCCTTGGGCTTCACTCCCGTGCCCATTAGCCTTCAGTCATTGAGTGTCATTTTGGCCGGCCTCGTTCTTGGTAGTAAAGCTGGCGCCTTGTCACAGGTCTTGCTGATTCTCTTGGGTCTCAGTGGTTTGCCGGTTTTTTCGAGCCCTCTTCCTGGAAGTATCGTGTTGGCGGGCCCCACCGGTGGGTATATTTTTGGCTTTATTCTAACCGCCTATTTCAGCGGATGGATCAAAGAGAATTTCAAAGTTCGCTATTGGCTTCGCGATTTCTCACTGATTTTTTTGGGAAGCTTTTTTATTTTTCTTCCGGGTGTGATTTGGTTGAGTCAGTTTACCGGGCAAAATCTCTGGCTCTCCATCCAATTAGGAGTTTTCCCTTTCTTGATCGGTGACGTCGTGAAATGCGCGATCGCAAGCTTCTGCTTTGCCATGATGAAAAAAGCTTAAGCTAAAGAAGCTCGCCTCAGGCGGCAAGAAACTGATCTTGATAAGGCGTCTTACCCAAGATTTGATGTCGAATCCAACCTAAGCCATGATTCAAAGGATTCGATCTTTTTAAAAATGTGATCACCGGCTTTCTTCTTACACCCATGTCTTCTAAAATTTTTTGAACTTGGGTTTGAACTAAATCTGCGCGAGCCAATCGCCGAAGACGCCTCATTCCTTCAGATCGATCTCCACGCAGAAGGAGTGCCTTGGCATAATTTAACTGAATCAATGGTCGAGTCGGAAACTTTTTGGCTAAATCTTGATTGGCCAAAAGCCCCTTGCTTTCGAGACCAGGCATCTGTGCCATCAGCCAAGAATAAGTCGATTGAAAGTCAGAATTGTCAGGCATCGGACCAGACTGAAATAAACTTTTAACAAAAACAGAGACATCATTGATATCCACACCCGGCATAAAAGATCGAGCACAAGCCGCCGAAAGCGCCCTTTCGAATTCTTTCGCCGATGAAAAACGTTTTGCCGGATCAACCTGAAGAGCTCTCTTGATCACGGCATCAACAGCTTCAGGAAGGTCAGGTCGAAATTTTTTTAATGCCGGATACTTGCCGCCGAGAATGAGCTCCATCACTTCAGCATCTGTATCTTTCATAAACAAAGGACGTCCGGCCAAAATTTCCCAAAGCACAATCCCCAACGAAAAAATATCGACTCGATGATCTAATTCAAGATCGCGAATCTGCTCGGGCGCCAAATAAGACACCTTTCCTCGCAATTCATTTTTCGGAGTGAGTTGATGAAAATCAATCTGAGTCGCCTTGCTGATTCCGAAATCCAGTATCTTGATATCACCTTGATAAGTGAGAAAAATATTCGAAGGATTTAAATCCCGATGAATGATTCCAAGTTTTCGACCTAAGCGATCGCGCTTCTCATGAGCATATTGAAGGCCCTTCAGTGTATAGTGCATGATCGAACAAGCCACACTTAATGGCATTCTCAATTTGTTCTCATAAAGCTTTCGAAGAACATCTTTTAGATTCACTCCATCCAAATATTCCATCGCGAGAACAAGTCGCTTTCCCCACTCATCAAAGCGATAAGCTTTAATAATATTTGGATGATCGAGTTGAAACGTAATCTCCGCTTCACGAATGAAAAGATCTCGAAACTTTGGATCCGTAGAAAAATCTTCTAAAATGCTCTTAAGAGCAATGACTCTTCCGGCCTCATCTGTTGATTTCAAAATTTCGCCCATGCCGCCCTTGGCGACTGACCGATCCAAGCGGAATTTGCCTAGTTTTCTATACTCCACCGAAAATACCCCCAGCCCACGACAACTACTTAAAATTATACCCCCTTTTTGAAGGCTGAGCGAAATGTGCAAAAGCACTGTAAATTCAATGATTTAGCAACAGACAACTTCGGAGAATCAGGTTTTTTTCTTAGCCTTTGAGGTGCTTTTTTTCTTTTTTGAAGTTTTCGATCGACGTCGCTTTTTCGCTTTTTCCTCCATGCCCTGCATGGCATCCAGCTTCAAGCTTTCTAAATAGTCGACGATCCCATCGTGCAATTGATCTCGTTGCTCTAAAATTTCTTGAATCAACTCAATTGCCTCTTTGAATTTTCCCATCGAAAAAACAACTCCCGACAGCTCTACTCCGGCACCAATGTTTCCAGAATCAGCCTTCCAAGCTTTTTTCAATAGCTTGCAGCCTTCAAAAAGATTGCCGGTGAGCACATAAGTTCTACCGAGCTCCTCTAAGTAAATAGAATTTTTCGGCTCTAACTTGACGGCGGTTTGAAACTCTTCAATGGCTCGACGAAAGTTTTCCTGTGTTTGATAAACCATTCCCAAAAGATAGTAATAGTGCGGAAAACTATCATCTAAATGAATCGCTTTGTTTAAAAACTCAATGGCTTTTGGATAATCTTCGTTAAAAAGATAAATATCTCCCATGTAGGCGAAGCAATCCGCTTTCATAGATGGCTCAAGAAACTTGCCGTGATGTCGAATCAATCTTTCAAAATATTTGAGCGCTTTTTCAAAATTACCTCGCTCATAAAAGCTCTCTGCCGCTTGAAACAACCAAGAGTTATAACGAGTTCGATCTACTTTTTTCATCGCAGCCAGTTTTCCCATAAATATTCCTCTAAGCCTGATGCCCCATCGACTTCAACTTTCGCCTTTGCCCGAACGTGCGGCAGCGCATGTTTCATCGCAACACCCACATCAGACCATTCTATCATTTCAAGATCATTTTCGTCATCACCGACCGCAATAATCTGCTCTGCGCCGAGCCTCTCTTTCACAAACTCCACTCCCGACCACTTTGATGCTGTCGAGTCATAAATCTCTAAAACGCTTCGACCATCATATCCACAATTGCGAACGACAACAGCTTTAAGATTCTGAGGAAGCTCATCCCTTAGAAATTTTTGAGCCTCAAGAAGGGGTTCATACATACCAATGATCGCAAGCTCTAAAATATGTGAATCCCAATCTGATGAAAGTTCATTAAATGAATCAACACAAAGACCGTGACGATCAGATTTTTCAATTGCATATCGAAAGTGCTCATTTTCTAAGACAGATTTCTTCTCAAAAATAAAATCTACATCTTTGAACTTTCCATCGAGCACGAGAAAAGATGAAAGATTAACTCCCTCAAGCAAGTCTCTCACTTGCGCTACATTGTCTCTCGAAATTTTTCGATGAACTGGAATGTGTCCATCTCGATGCCTCACGACTAAACCATTGTGAAAAATACCAAACTGCATCTGAGGCATTTCTTTAATGACCGGCTCAGCACTTCGAATTCGTCGTCCTGTCGCCACGACTAGGTGCTCCCGACGAGACAACTCAAACAGAGCTGCCTTTAGGCCCTCTGGAATTCTTCTCTGCCCGCCCTCATCTTCGTGAACGAGGGTTCCGTCGAGATCAAATGCAAAAATTTTAGAAAACTTTTTTTCCATCTATGAACACAGAATCTACAAAATTCTGACCATAGTAATAATACATCGTCTCGAATTGAGGAACTTTTAAACAGATAAAATCCGCCTTAAAACCCGGGGCCAGTATTCCCCGATCTTTTAGATCAAGTGCAAGCGCGGCGTGATAGGTTTGAGCCGTCAGCAGCTCTTTTAAACTTAAGCCATAATGAATCGCCCCTAAAGTTCCCATAAGTGGAGCATTAAACGAGGGGTTAGTTCCAGGGTTAAAATCGCTAGCAATCGCCACTTTTAACCCCTGATCCCACATCGCCCTCGCTGGCGCAAACTTTTTGGCGCCCAGAAAAAAACTTGTTCCGGGAAGAACCACCGGAATAATCTTTTTTTTCTTCATCAAACGAATGTCGGCTGAATTCAGAAACTGCAAATGATCCGCCGAGACAGCATGAGTCGCAGCGGCAACCTTCAAGCCACCAGTTCGACCAAATTCATGGGCGTGAACCTTCGGCTTAAGACCCCAACGCTTGCCCGCCTCTAACAAGCGAATCGATTCACGCACACCAAAATAATTTTTCTCTACAAAAACGTCTTGAAAGTCTGCCAATCTAGCAACTTTGGGAAGAAGATTTTCAATCAACCAATCAACATAGTGAGACGTGCTTTTAAAATTCTTATTGAGTGCGTGGGCCCCTAGAAAAGTTGATAGAATCTGAATCTTTGATTTCTTTTTCAGCGCCTGAATGATCTTTAAAGTTTTCAGCTCGGTGTCTAAATCTAAACCATAGCCGCTTTTGATCTCGATTGTCGTGATCCCGAAGGCCAAAGCCTCACGAAGTCTCTGCTTGGCGATTTTTTCAATCTCTTTTTTGTCTGCGGCTCGCGTTGCTCTTACTGTTGACTGAATGCCACCACCTCGTTTGGCGATTTCTTGATAGCTTAGGCCCTCCAATCGCTCAGCCCATTCATTAGATCGCTCTCCCGCGAAAACAAGATGTGTATGAGGATCTATCAGACCCGGAATGATGCAGGGATGTTTAAGTTTCGAAGATACAAGTCGCCATTTCGAGAGACTCAACGATTCAAGCGATCGTATCTTACCTCGATCGACTTCGAGACAAGCCCTCTCAACGACTCGAAAGCCACGGCCCAAGATTGGGCTTGCAATTTTTTCAGCAAAAAAACGCAATCTTATTTATTCAACAACATTGAAAAAAGCTTTTTGCCCGCCGAGTCTACTTTCGTAAATTCTACTCCATAGCCTGGCTTAAACATTTTTGCTTCTACTGATGTCTCTCTGGTCATTCGAGCCACCCGGCCTTCAGCCTTAAAAACATTTGGAGAAGAGGCAAATTTGATATTCAACTGAACCATTGAGCCGACGGTCAATGGCATTACTTTTGGGCTGGCGACCAGAAAGATGCCCCCAGTCGAGATGTCTCGATTGCGACATCCATAAACCTTTCCGTCGGGATTTCTGACTTTAACAAGAGCATCAATTTTTCTTCGCTGCCATCGCCGCTTCCAGGGACCTAGAGCTTCGTTAGAAACATCCATTTGAGCCTCCTCCTCCAGTAAACTTTACCCAATCACGACGCAGACTATTAAGTCTTCGTGAATGAACTATTTAACTTTATTCCAACTCAACATTGAAGTTTATGAAATTACAAAGCAAAACCCAAATTGCTAAGATATTTGATATTTCACAAACCTTAAACTTCTCTTTGGTTAACAAACAAAAAACGATTGGTCAACGACTACAAATCCCATGAAAACTTTTTTCTAAGAAAAAAGTCTAAACAAAGAAAAAGAATTATGCTCGCTAAAAGCAGCCAAAGCCACACGGAATCCATTTGAAGCCAAGAGGCTGTTGTCGATGCGATGATCTGTTGTCCGCCAAGTGATTTATTAAAAACATTTGCTCGATTTTCCCAAGAATAAAAATTACCTCGAGATGAGCTAGCAATTTCTTTCAACACTTGATCTTGAGAGAGAAGCTTTTTCCATTCATACAACCAAGGCTTTTCCTCCGTTTCAAATCTGAAAACTTCATTCAAGCTTGAAACCGAAACCTCATAAACACCCGGTGATTCGACTTTGAATTGAATCTTACTTTGATTGGTAAACTCCCATCTTTTTTCATTTTGTCGAATGATCCAATCGACACGCTGGTTATCTGAAACACTCAAGCTTACTGCCTGTCCAATTCTCCAAGCTGAGCTTGATATTTTTTTTGACTCCATTTCCGGATCAAAAGTGAGCCATTGCGTTAGCCTCCTTGCCAGCTTTCCGAAAGAAACAAAATCTCCAGGCTGCTCAAAATAAAGGCGCCAGCTTTCATCGGTGTTAAGAGCCACTACGCGTCCCTTTCCAAACTCATTTAAACTCAATAACGGAATGCCATCTTTAAAGTTGATTAGATTTAATGATGAATCTTTTAAGCGAACGTCATGCCTTGAGCTCCATTGAATAGAACCCATCGATTTCTCTAAGCCCTCAGTGATCGGATGTTTCATGGGCAGCTCAGTGCGATAACTTCCTGAAACATAGTCGCCAGAGTTAAACGAAAAGGGCATCAGTTTTGCCAATGGTGAAAAGCGATAGTTTTGAAGCGATTGGTCTCCACCCATCATCAAAAGGGCCCCACCACTTTCAACAAATCGAGCGAGATTTTGCAGATAGAAAGCTTGGAAATATAAATTAAAGTTAAAGTTTTGCAGTATCACGAGATCAAATTTCTCGAGCTCTGTAGTGAAAAGATCTTCATAGGGAAAAGGAATGAGGCTCAGCTCATGACTCTTGGCTGCGGGATCATCATCCAGAGAGCGCAAGATATAGAAACTCACCAAGTCGACATCGGGTTGCCGTGTCAAAAACAAGCGCCACGCCTTAAGATCGAGGCTTGGCTTGCCAGAAATGTGAAGAATTCGAATCTTGTCTCGAACTGTGCGAATTCGAAGATAAGTTTGATTGTTAATCGATGAAATCTCGCCCTGAATTGGCTTGATCTCGATCGTAAAAATTTCTTCTCCCATTTTTTCGGGAAAATAAGAAAGCTCTATCAACTGAGATTCTTCTGCCAAGGTGACCTTCTTTTGACTAATGATCTCAGAGCCGAGCTTCAGTGAAACTTCAGCCTGTTTGCCGCTGAATCCTTTTTGACTAATCGTCACCGGAAAATCGATTCGATTTTTCAAGAAAGCCGTCAGAACGCTTGGTGAATTTTCAATCCAAAGATCTTTCTCGACGGGATCTCCTAACTGCACCGTAAAGACATTCTCGTGACCAAACTTTGGAGAACTAAAGACTCCATCACTTAAGATCACTGTCGCTCCCCCTGTAGGAGCCAACTTCTGAATCCCTTCGAGAGAAGTCCACTCTGAAAATGGAGGCAGCTCTAAAGTCTCGCCTAGATTCGGAACTAAAGTATCCGAAAAAATAAAAGTTTCGATATTTTGCTCGGCCGAGGCTGCCCAATCCCTAAGCTCCTCGAAAAAAACTTCTGTTCTTTCTTTACGATCGGGAATTTTCGTGACGGATTCAGATCGATCAATCAGAACACGAATCGATTTCGATTGACTCCACTCTCTCGAAACGACTCTCTGTAGATCCGCTATCAGAAAAATAATACCCAGAACCCAGATGCCACGAATACCGATAAGCCACCAAGGATTTTTTCGAGAACGAAACTCCCAAAAAATCAGTGCCGCTAACGGAATCAACAGCCAAAAAACGAGTGGGTTTTCGAAAAAAAGATTTTGGTCGATCACTTCACTCTCCTCTTGAGAATATGCGGCAAATGAATCGCATCATCTTTATAATGAAGAGTGACCGAATACATTAAAATATTAAGAAGCAGCCTCTGACTCAAGATTCTTTGCATCATTCCATATGGCGAAACACTGAAGATAAAGTCTCCTGATGCAGAGCGAAGATTGGCACCCAAAAGATCATTAAATGAAAAAATAACCGCCCATCGATTATCGATAGATATTCCTTCAAGTCGAGGAGAGGTTAACTTTCGGCCTGAAACTTCATTTAAAAGATAGAAACTCCTAAAGAGAACATCATCCTTCGGCACCTCTTGAAAAGATCGCCCAGGAAATATCTGGCCCATCTCTTTTTCAACACTTCTAAAAAAACTCGAGTTCTTCACCGCCAAGGCATCATCAAAAACGATCATTCCGCCTCGATCTAGATAATCTCTCACGATCTCTCGATCGGCCTCATCAAATCCGCGCCAATTCGAATCACTCGAAAAGAAAATCACCGGAACCTTCCAAAAGTCTTTCGGCTTGAGCTTCTCAGGACTTCCGAAATCAAGATTTGACTGCTTTTCAACAGAGCGCACTAATTGCTCTAGAGCTGTCTGGCGATTCTTTTCCATCGAATCAAGAATGCCTATGCGAGTTTTTTGACCTGCAGAGAGATCAGCGGAATTCACAATAAGCATCAAAATGAAAAATGAAAAAAAACTTTTAACTGTCGCTAAGCAAAGCAACAACTCCAGAACGACACTTACTAAAGCCGCCTTGTATAATATTGGCCGAAGTGAAACATCTTCGTTGATAATTTTTTCATTCCAAGATTTTGATTCATAGCTTTTATAAACTTCTGGCAATTCAATCGGAGAAATCATTTCAAATTGATCCTCCGAGCGATACAAACCTGGCCATTTTTTTTGGTCGACTACGGCTGCCGTGGGCTGAGATCGCCCAGGCAAAGCCCAGACTAACTCGACTTTCGATCGATCATCTAAGGATTTTTCGCCAGCCAACCAAGAATCGAGGCGGCTATATAAATAAGGAATAAAAGTTGGCTCCAAAGTGAAATCTGTTGTGAGATCCTCTAGATCAAAAGGTGAAATCCAAACTCTTCGTGATAGATCCCGTGTTTCTAATAAAAATGGTGCCCCATCTTCAAATGTTTCAAGCACATCCAATCCATCGAGCTGTAAGAGATGATACTGCTTTACAAAAATCGGTCCCGACTCAGAAGGCTTTTGAAATGACCTTCGTACATCGCCCGACAAATTTCCAGAGGTCCAACGCTTCACATCTCTGCCACTAAATGGGCCCGTGGTCTGCTGACCCAGAAAATACCAGCTGCGCCTTGCCTCCGGCATATCCGTCAAACGACCTCCATAGACGATCACGTTCTCACCGATAGGCTTGCCCCCCACCTGCTTAATCACACGAATTCTTGGATGCGCTCTTAAGGCCGTAAGTAGGCTGATAAAAGCGTCTGTTTCGGCATCAGCCCACAACGTGATCTCACGCTCCTCAAGATTTTTTATGGCATAGAGCTTTTGATTGATCCAAGGATCCATTTGAGAATCGCCTTTCACCCAAAGCCAGTTCAGTCGCTCTGAAAAAATCTCAAGTGGAGACGAGACGGCCCCTAAAGTCTCGACTCTACCCTGACTGTCTATCAGATTTGCATTGATCGCCTCTTTTTGAAAAATGAATTCAACGCTCGATTCACCAACTTCTTGCGTGAGCTCGATCGACTCCAGCTCTGTTATGGGCTCTGTCTCTAAGAGCTCTACCTGAAACTTTTGTAGCAAAGATTCATCAAATGTTTTTGGCAGCGGGGAAATCAAGATCGTTAAAACTTCTTTGCCAAATAAATTTTGAATTAGTCCTAAACAAGACGACAAGGCGCTCGTTGTCAAATGAGAGTTCCTATATCCAATCTGAAGATCAGAAAGATCGTCCATCCACACGCTTGCATTGGCTGTCTGTTGATCATTTTTCGACTCAAGAAACGAACACTCATCTGACGCCAGCATGAGAACGCCTCGAGATGAGGATGGCATTCTATTTAACATCTCTTTTAGCTTTTGACTTTGATTTTGAATCAAGTTCGACTGCTGCATAGATCGTGACACATCTAAAACGATCGCAAATCCATCTTCTGCGCCAGAGATTCTCGGAATTTTTTTTGTGGGTTGAGAGAAGATCAACGCCAAAATCAAAATCAAAACAATTCTATTGATCAACTTAAGAATCTCAAAAATTCGAATTCGTCTCGTATTTGATTCCAGAATCTTTTGCAATAAATAGAAACCACCAAAACTTTCTTTTCGATATTTTTTTCGATTCCAAAGAGCAATAATGATCGGAATCGAAACAGCTAAAATAGACCATAAGAAAATAGCGTTTAAAAAACTCACATTGCCTCAAAAAAACTTAAAAGATCTGTTTCAACGTTATTTGAATTCGCTAAGATCTTCATAAAATAAGCCTCCGGGATCAAGCCTCTCACTTTCGACTGATGATCCGCCAATGCTTTTAGATATTTTTGCCTCACAATGTTGGTATCTAACGTCAACTTTTGTGATGACTCCAGATCTCTAAACTGAATCACATTTTCAAATGAGAACTCTAACTCCTTCTCATCTAAAATCTGAATAAAATGAAATCGAATCGTTTCATCGAAGTTTTTAAGAACACTGAGTGATTCGAGATCGAAAAAGAAATCAGAAATAAAAACAAAAATTGAATTTGATGAAAGATTGATTGATTTCAATGCTTTTAAGTCAAACGAATGATGAGGATGAAGCAAAAAGCTAAACGCCTCATTGAGAGAAGTTCTATCCATGTCGTTGATGCGCCACCGATCTTTAAACGACTCAGCTAAGAAACATAAACTTCCACAAAATTTCTGAGCATAGGCTTTTTTATCTCCATATTTCATACTAGAGGAGTAATCATAAAAAATCTGCCAATTGGCTCGCTCTTCTCTCTCTGATTTTTGCACAAAAAGTCTGTCTGAAGAGGCGAGCCTCTTCCAATCTAATTTTCTTAGATCGTCGCCGTGAGTGTAGGGAGAAGTAGAATGATATTCGACACCTGCTCCCGATCGCATTGAAACATGTAGGCCCTCTAAAACATGCCCTCCAATCAGCTGAATTTGGCGAGCAAACTCTTGAAGCACGCCCTCATTCAATGGCAAGTCGCTCAAAATTAAGCTCCCGAAAGCACTTGATCTAAAATCTCGCGAGAACTTTGACTTCTCATTTTTCTCAGAACCAAGCGATGCTCTAAGACAAAAGGAGCCACCACTTCGAGGTCTTCTTCTCGAACAGCAAATCGCCCACTTAAAAGTGCTCTGGCCTTCGCCCCGAGCGCAAGTGCCTGCGAAGCCCTTGGCCCAGCACCAAAGCGAATCGCTTCTTTCAAGGAGTCTTTCATTTGATTGCTTGGCCTCGTTCGACGAACCATCGCTACACATCGCTCAATCAGGCTTTCATCGATTGGAAGTCTTCGAACTAATTCCTGATAGCTTAGCAAATCCTGAGCGCTCATCATCGGCTCTAACGAAGTGCTTTGTGTTGAAGTCGTTCTTCTAACGATCTCTTTTTCATCTTCTATTGAAGGATAAGTGATCGGTATGGAAAACAAAAATCGATCTAGCTGCGCCTCAGGCAACGGATAAGTCCCCTCAGACTCGATTGGATTTTGAGTCGCAAACACGACGAATGGTGGCTCTAGATTAAAAGTCTGCCCTGCAAAAGATATGCGCTTCTCTTGCATCGCCTGAAGAAGAGCAGATTGAGTCTTTGGAGACGTTCGATTGATTTCATCTGCTAGCAACATCTGGCAAAAAATTGGACCCTTTCTAAAATCAAAGACTCGTTTTCCGGTCTTTCGATCTTCTTCGAGTATCTCTCCTCCAATCAAATCTCCAGGCATCATATCAGGCGTAAACTGAACACGATTAAAGTTAAGCCCAATCAAATCGGAGAGACTTGAAATCAGCAAAGTTTTTGCTAAGCCTGGCACACCCACGAACAAGGAGTGCCCACCACAAAGAAGCGTCCAAAACAGCGCATCAATCGTGGCATCCATTCCTACAATATTTTTATGAAGCGCCTCTCGAACATCGTTGAAGTGAGAGACACATTTTTTTTGTAGTTCTAGATCAGATGACATGATGATTATATTTTAAAGGAGACTCAGAAAAAATCTATTACATATCCTCGAAGAGGTAGCGGCCTTTCAATTCGGGCTGACGCATTTTAAGATTCTCCATCTGGCTTTCTAAACCCTCTAAAAATGGATTATGATAG
>JBMTHG010000015.1:0-27516 GCA_049436045.1 Bdellovibrionota bacterium | reverse complement strand
AAGTATTCATACAAAGATCGTGAAAGCTCGAATCACAGTAAAGAAGGCTCAAGAGGTTTTGTCATATTTGGACATCGATGATCGTCGGGAATATGTAATTGGACGAGATCAGACGGCCGATTTACCACTCGCAGATGAGAAGATTTCGCGAAGGCACGCCATTTTGAGATTTGATGATAAAAGTAAGATGTTTGAGATTCGAGATTTAGATTCTCTCAATGGTTGTCATTTAAACGGTGGGAGAATTCAGGCCTCCAGTAGCCTTCAGTCGGGTGATGAGATTCGAATCGGCGACTTCTTTTTAATTTTTGAAAATGAGGAGCTCGAAAAAAATCAAGCTGAAGATAAACTTGAAACCTCAAGTCAGTCTATCGAGTGGCTTTCTGAAAAGAACATGAAAACTACGGGTCAACTTTTGCAGGGAAAGATTGAAGAGCTCGGTCTAGCAGATGTTTTGCAAATGTTAGCTGGAATGAAAAAAAGTGGCAGCTTAGTTTTGAGCAACAAAAAAATATTAACAGCTTACTCTGATTTAGATTCTTCAGAAATTGACCAGATTTTTCTAAAGAATGGAGAGATCATCAACGCTCATCATAGGCATCTTGACGGAGAAGAAGCCCTATTTGAAATTCTTGAACTGAATCAAGGATACTTTGCTCTTTATCTAATAGAGAATGAGAAAATGAATGAGGTCAAAATTAAGGCTCCAATTCAATTTTTGTTACTTGAGTTCGCAAGACGAAGCGATGAAAAGCAAAAAGAAAAAATACGTTTGGAAGATACAGACATCTTTGAAGCCCTTCCTCACGATGATTTGAAAAATTTAGATAGAGAATCCTTGGAAGTCTTACAGCTTGTATGGAAGCTCAAAAACTGGAAGTCAATAAAGTCGGCCTACAAAAAATCTGAAGATAAGTTAGAGGAAGTCACACGCCGACTGATTCAAAAATCTTTTCTAAAAAAAGTTAACTAGACAACTCAACGCCTTTTCTCATGCGCTGAATGTTGTCTTTGTGTCGAATCAAAATGATGATCACCATGATGAGATAAACGCTTCCCACTGAAATGCTCCAGTGGGTCTCAACCAAGGCAGCCAACAAAAGAATGAGTGCGGCAATCAGAGCACTGAGTGCCGAAATACGAGACATTCTAAAAACAAACAGCCAGGTCGCAACGGCCACAAAAGCGGCAATCGGCGTGATTAACAGGCAAGCTCCTAAGGCCGTGGCCACTCCCTTGCCGCCCCGAAATCGAAGATAGATTGGATAGCAATGTCCCACGACAGCCGCCAATCCCACCAAGGCCATTTCGAAAATCGACATTCCAAATGTCTTCGCTAAAAAAACGCAAAGAACTGACTTCAAAACATCGCTCAATAGAGTCGCTGCACCCAGCTTTCGTCCTAGAATTCGGTTAACATTGGTGGCTCCAATATTCCCAGAGCCAAAATCTCGAACATCGATATCGGCAAAAATTCTTCCCCAAAGTAGACCGAAAGGCACTCCCCCCAAAAGATAGGCAAACATTAACAACAAAAAGAAACTTAAACTCACGACGATGCCCCAAAATCCTCTTCAGCCAAGTTCTCAAAGCGAGTGTACTCGTTTAAGAAGGCGAGCTTCACAACCCCTGTTGGTCCATTTCTGTGTTTGCTCACGATGAGCTCTGCGATACCTGGAAATTCGGTGTCAGGATGATAGACTTCATCTCGATATAAAAATGTGATGATATCAGCATCTTGCTCGATGGACCCAGATTCTCGAAGATCAGAAAGAACTGGGCGTTTATCTTGTCTTGCCTCTAATGAACGATTCAACTGCGATAGCGCGATGACCGGAACGTTGAGCTCTTTTGCCAAAACTTTTAGAGATCTCGAAATCTCTGCAATCTCCCGTTCACGAGATTCCATCTTACCTTTCACTCGCATGAGCTGAAGATAATCAACAATGATACAGCCTAAACCATGTGATTTCGCCAGACGACGACACTTCGCTCTTAGTTCGAAGGTCGTTAGCCCCGGTGTGTCGTCGATGAAAATAGGAGCATCTGAAAGAACGCCAGTAGCATGAGTTAATCGAGGCCAATCTTCATCCGTTAAAAAACCGCCTCGAAGTCGAGTTCCCTCGACTCTTGATTCCATACAAAGCATCCGCTGAACCAGCTGCTCTTTTGACATTTCTAACGAAAAAATCGCCGTAGGCACGGCCTCTCGCATCGCAATATGAGAGGCTATGTTAAGACAAAGGGCCGTTTTTCCCACCGAGGGTCGCGCCGCAATAATGATCAAGTCGGAACGCTGTAATCCTGAGGTGAGGCGATCAAAGCCATCAAAGCCCGTAGCCACTCCAGTGATCATTGACTTTCTTTCAAAGCGCTCTTGTATTCTTTTGAAAGCGTCTTTGATCATGTCGCGAATCTGAAGAGTATTTCCGGCAATTCCTCGTTGAGCGACTTGAAAGACATCGCGCTCCACTTTGTCTAACATCTCATTCAAACTGAGACTTCCCTGAAAAGCTTCTTCTACAATCGTCGTTCCCACCTGAATGAGCTCTCGTAAAACTGCTTTCTCTCGAATGAGCTGTGCATAAATCTCGACATTGGCGCTTGTCGGAACCATGTCAATCAAGCTCGCCAGAGCGCTGGTGCCTCCAATCGCATCGAGCGAATTTTGCGCTTTTAAATAATCTGAAACTGTAATGAGATCAGCGCCGCTTCCTCGTCGCGATAACTCAATGATGGCGTTGAAAATAATCTGATGAGCTTTTGAATAAAAATCTTTTGCCTCGATGTGCTCGAGACATTTCTCAATCGCTTCTGGATCAATAAGAGCACTGCCGAGAACTTGTCTCTCGGCCTCTAAGTTCTGCGGCGGAAGTTTTGTCGGCGATCGAGGCTTATCGGCAGAAGCCCGATTTTCAAACCGAATATCCCCTTCCATTTTCTACTCTTCTGAAGCAGCGTCGGCAGCTTTCAGTTCTTCTGTAGCAGGGGCTTCTTCTTCAGTCTTCGAAGCTTTGGCCTTCTTCCCTCCCTTTGGCTTTTTCACACTCTTTGCTTCAACTTTCATTGCCTCTATCGTCAACGCAACCTCAGCAAAGACGTCTCCAGGAAGTCGAACTTTGATCTTGTGGGTTCCCGCCTCGCGAATATCTCCCAAATCAATATCTCTTCGATCAAACTGGTGCCCCAATTTTTTCAAGGCATCTACAATTTCTGTTTCATTCAAAGATCCGAACATTTTCTCTTGTTCATTGAAGCGCTTTTTAAGCTTGATACTTAGCTTTGAAATTTCTGTTGCAAGAACTTCTGATTCGGCTCGAATCTTCTTTTTTTGAGCCTCAACCATTCTTTTTTGATGCTCTAAAAATTTCTTATTCGAACGGCTTGCGATGATTGCCATTGATCTAGGAAGAAGAAAGTTTCGAGCATAGCCAGGCGTTACGTTTACAATTTCACCGACTCGGCCCAGATTGGACACATCTTTGTTTAAAATCACTTCCATGCTTTACTCCTACTGAAAATCTTCTGTTTTCGGATTTGAGCGCATCCTGCGCCTAAAATCAAACCAAATATCAATCGCTCCCAGAATTATCAACAAGGGATATGGCGGGCCCATAAAAATAAAGATTAGAAGCACTAAAATCGCAAAAAATGAGCCCATTCGAGGCAATAAAAAGCTCACCAGGCTTAAGCCGTTAAGCGCAAAGGGTAGGAGGCTCAAAAAGGTCACAGACCAGCCCAAAAAAGCCAGTCCAGAAAAAGCCCCAGAGCCTTTCGTCGTGGCTGCCATGGCTAGAAGCAATAAACCCGCTACCAAGGGGGCCAAAATCCAATCTGAGGGTCGATATCGACTAAAGGCCTCCCAGAATCGAAATCTTTTTGAATTTGAACTGGCCGTCATTTTAAAAACCAAAAAGTTGAAGATCAGAATCAAGCCAAAATAAAACCAATAGGCTCCGAGCAACATCTCGCGAAAAATAAAGACCAAGTAATCATTGTAAAAATGAACAAGATCAGAGGTCCAATGAGTTTGCTTAAACAGAAGAGGCAAAAACAAGGAATTCAACTCATAAGAAATCCAAGCTTCAAAATTGTCTTGAAAGAATTGAAAACCAAAAAGTCCTAAAGAAACTAAAATTGAAGCGGCCCAAAGATATTGAAACCGCCGACCCCATTTTTTGATCGAATCTCCGGAAAAAAAAGTTAAACAAAAACCCCAGGCTAAAAGAAAAAAAAGACTCCAATCGTCTAAACTGGTCTTTCCCAAAGCATAATGCTGAGCCCCGAAAGCCACACCGAGCGCCAAAGCAACAACAAGCGGCCTTCCAATTCGACGAATACGAGTGGAAAGAATCGCTAAGCTTACCGGCAAAAAATACCAAAATGCAGAATTGAAGGCGCTGCCAATAACAATGATGAAGCTAAGAAGAAATAAAAACCGACTTGCTAAAGAATGGGGATTTCTCATCCTCAATTTTCTTTAGCTAGTGGAAGTCCGATGATTCGTCCTCAGCGCGCGCATTCGGAGAAACAGAAGCCTCTTTTGGCGCTCGTTCGATCAAGTCTTGAATCTGTGCTTCACTAAGATCATCTGACAAACGAATGGTTTGAAATCTTAAAAAGGCGGTATCTAACTTCATCGCTCTTTCTAGTTCATTGATTGCTTCTCGAGATGCAATCAAACGATAATAGAAATAGTTTCCTGTTTGATGCTTTTCAATTTCGTGGGCCATTTTCATTTTGCCCCAATTATCTTTTCTTAAAAACTCTGCTCCGTTGTCTTTACCCACTTTATCAATCTTGCTTAAGAGGGCTTCAGATTTTGCGGAGTCAATCGAAGGCGATAAGATAAATACCATCTCATAGTGCCTCTTCACCTTTGATAATTTTGTAGACCAATTTTCTATTACTGATGCCGCCTGCGCCACACTTTTCTCCTTTAAAACTACTTCTGAGGCCCAAGGAACTAGTACGATTCCCTTCGATACTCAAGAGCCTCTCTATGCGTTTATTTACCAATAAAAGCCTATAGATCAAACATTAAATCGAAAATGCATGATATCCCCGTCTTGAACCACGTAATCTCGACCCTCGGCCCGCTGTAGACCCTTTTCTTTTGCCAGTTTTTCTCCGCCAGAGCTGACAAAGTCGTCAAAATGTATGGTTTCAGCTCGAATAAAGCCCTTCGCGAAATCCGAGTGGATGCTGCCAGCCGCCTCTTGAGCTGAGGCCCCTCGCAAAACGGTCCAGGCCCTCACCTCTTTTTCACCGGCTGTAAAAAAAGTGATGAGCCCAAGAAGATCATAGGCCTTTCGGATCACCTGATGAAGTCCGGGTTCTTCAATTGAAAACTCCTGCAAGAAAAGCTGAAGATCTTCGCCTTTTAACTGCGATAACTGATACTCCAGCGCCACACTTAAGACGATGACGTTAGCCGCGTCTTTTTTTGCGATTTCCTTTACGGAATCAATCCAAGAACGGGTGTCCGCACTCATTTCTTTGAGTTCATTTTCAGCGATATTCGCCACATACATGACGGGCTTGGAGGTTAAAAATTCAATCTCACTTTTGAAATTGATAAAGTCTGGGTGGCGTCGAAGCGGCGTGCCCTCATTCAACAGCGCCTCCATCTCCTTTAGCTTCACCAATTCATCTTTGGCTTCTTGATTTCCCGATTTCGCAATTTTCTCTAATTTTTCGATTCTTTTCTTGGCCGTTTCGAGATCTGACAAACAAAGCTCAATATCTATAATTTCTATATCTCGAGCCGGATCCACTGAACCCATGACATGGGTGATATTCGAATCATCGAAACAACGAACGACATGGCAAATGGCATCCACTTTTCGGATGTGTGATAAAAACTGATTGCCAAGCCCCTCACCTTTAGAAGCGCCCTTCACGAGGCCAGCGATGTCCACAAAACTTAAAATGGTGGGCACCAAACGTTCAGGCTTTACCAATTTATTGAGCATTTGAAGTCGAGGATCAGGCACTTCAACCATCCCTTTGTTGGGGTCAACGGTACAAAAAGGAAAATTTTCAGCCGGCACCCCAGAGAGCGTTAAAGTATTAAATAAAGTAGATTTACCAACATTAGGAAGACCAACGATTCCACATTCCACTGCCATTTCTAAATCACCTCGAAAGAATTGATAGTATTCATCGCCCGATCTGTTGGGCCTGTCAAAATCAAATCAGAAAACTCAGAAGCCTTTTCTAAGACTTGCGCCACCACCTGGCTCTCTGCTTTTGAAAACTTGTCTAAAACAAAATCACTGACCTCGGCCCCTTCGCTCTCTCGGCCCACACCAATTCGCAATCTTCTAATATCTTGATGTCCCATCACTTCAATCACAGATCGCAACCCGCGATGGCCGCCATCTCCTCCTTGAGGTCGAAGTCGCAAACGACCCAAAGGCAAATCTAAATCATCTAAAAAAATACATAAGTCGAATTCCGCTTGAAACTTTGTCATCCAAGACTGAATCGCCTTACCGCTGAGGTTCATGAAGGTTTGAGGTTTCAAGAGATGAACTTCTGTTCCGTCTTTGTCGAAATGTATCCAAAGAGACTGAAAGGCTTCTTTGAAAGCCAAATGCGGGGCCCACTCACTGGCCAAGCGATCAATCCAATCAAAACCGAGGTTGTGACGTGTTCCTCGGTATTTCGCGCCCGGATTTCCTAAGCCAACAAATAAAGTTTTTCTTCGCACCTGCTATTAAGACTTTTTCTCAGCCTCGGGAGCTGGAGCAGCCCCTGCGGCAGGCGCTGCCGCTTCTGCCGTAGCTTCCGTAGCGGCTGGCGTCACCACTTCTTCTTTCGCCTGCTCTGCTACTGAACAGATCGTATAAGAGGCTGAATCGACGATCTTTAATTTGTCAGAAATTTTTAAGTCTCCCACATGGATATTTTCGTTTAAGTCCACTTCAGACACATCCACGGGAATAGAGTCAGGAAGATCATCGACCAAACCACGAACCAAAAGGCTTCGACGAAGAACCTGAAAAATACCGCCCGACAATTTCACGCCTTTTGGAGTGCCGACAAACTCTATTGGAATCTGAACTGAAATTGGTCTTTCAAGAGTCACCTCATAAAAATCGGCGTGCATGGGCTTCAAAGTCTGGGGGTCTTTTTCAACCGTTTTCACAATGACCCGCTTGCCTTTTAACATCGTATCTTCTGACTCTAAACTCAAGATCACGTTTCCTGCGCTAGAGGTGCCAATCGCTCTTCTTAGGTCTCTCTCATCAAACGCACAGTAAGTGTTTTTTTCTCCGTGCCCGTAGATATTGGCGGGAACAAAGCCCCTGGCTCGTAAGCCTCGATTCTCAGATTTTGAACCTTCTTTTCGAGCCATGACTGGCAAACTTGCTGACTTCATACGTTTTCAACTTTCTTTTTTAAATTTGAACCACTCTCACTAAAGCTCAAGAGCGGATATATCGCCACAAATAAGCCGATTTTAAGCAAAGATTCAAATTTTTTTGTACTCAAAATTCCTTAAACAAAAAGTTCGCTGACTGAATCCTTGTTATGAATTCGCTCAATTCCACTGGCTAACAGGCCTGCTACCGATAAAACCCTGACTTTCTTTGAATCTAGGGCCTTAGAACCCATGGCAATCGTATCGGTGATTAGAACCTTTTCAATAGGACTTTGCTCAATTCTTTCGAGAGCCGGGGGCGATAGCACCCCGTGTGTCGCCACGGCCCAAATCGCATGGGCTTTTCCGATCTCTTTAAGAGCTTTGGCCACCTCGGTCAGTGTGCCTGCGGTATCAATGAGGTCATCAATCATGATGGCCTCCTTGCCTGCGACATCCCCGATAATCTTGACTTCGGCAACTTGCCCCGCTCCTGATCGTCTTTTATCCACTACGGCCATAGGGCACTCCAAGCGTTTTGCGAATGCACGAGTTCTTTCGACACTGCCCGCATCTGGAGAAATCAAAACGATCTCTTTTCGGTCACCCAAAAGCTTCTTCATTTCGGCCAGAAGAACCGGAGCTGCAAACAAGTGGTCTACCGGAATCTTGAAAAAACCCTGAATCTGAGGAGCATGTAAATCTAAAGAAAAAACTCGATCGGCACCGGCGGACTCAAGCAAATCTGCAACTAGGCGAGCAGAAATTGGAGTTCTTGGAGAGTCTTTTCGATCTTGCCTCGCGTAGCCATAATAAGGCACTACCGCCGTGACTCGCTCCGCTGAAGATCTTCTTAAGGCATCGATCATCAAAAGAAGCTCCATCAAATGATCGTTCGCAGGGTTTGAGGTGGATTGAACGATAAAAACATCTGCACCTCGAACGTTTTCGTTAATTCGAACAAATGATTCCCCATCATTAAATCTCTTAATCTCTGCTGAGGTCAGTGGCACTCCCAAATGCTCTGCCACCTTTTTCGCCAACTCAGGATTAGAATTTCCACTTAAAATTTTAAGACGCCGAGAATCTGCCATGGGCTAGAACTAACCTTTTTGAAATGAAAGTTCCAGCGATGAACTTCAAGACTCAAGATTTGAGTTTTTCAAGAGGCTTTAAAGGTGCTTAAATGCAAAAGAATGATCTATCCCTTTCAGGAATATCGGGTTGAATTGGCCGAAAATGTTTTTGTGGCCCCCTCCGCTGATCTCATTGGACGCCTCAAAGTAGGCCGAGATTCTAGCTTTTGGTTTCAGACCCTCGCTAGAGCTGACGTGAATTTCATCAAGATCGGCGCTCGCACAAATATTCAAGATCAAAGTTGCCTCCACGTTACAGGAGAAGATGCCCCATTGATCATCGGAGACGATGTCACCATTGGCCATCAAGCGCTTCTTCATGGCTGCACTATCGGCAATCGAGTTCTGATTGGCATGGGAAGTGTGATCATGGATCATGCTAAAATCGAAGACGATTGTTTGGTGGCCGCGGGCAGCCTCATCACGGAGAACAAAGTTTTTCCGTCGGGTCATCTGATTATGGGCCGTCCGGCCAAAATTATGCGAGCGCTCACAGATGAAGAGAAATTGAGTTTGAAAAAAAGCGCCTTAGATTATGTTGAAACGGCTCGACAATATCTTGAAAAAGGCATCGGCATTCCAAAAAATGATTTGTCACTAAAGGAAAATTAGAAAGGATCTAAAAAATGAAACAAATGAAAAAATACTCCACACTTTTCATCGCTCTCTTCATGCTAAACTTCTTTCCCGTGATGGTTTTTAGTGGCGAAGGTCAAACTCTAAACATTCAGGGAATGATGTGCTCGAGCTGCTCTGGAAAAGTTCAAAAGGCTTTTAAAGACACCGGAAAAATTGAGTCGATTAAAGTGAATGTCAAAAATGGCACAGCACAAGTCGTATGGAAAAACGGTCAACAGCCATCGGCCACCGAGATCGCCGAAATTGTAAAAGCCGCTGGATTTACTTTAAAATCAGATACTTAAAAATTTTCTAGATATGCAAAGTTTAGTGAGACGCTAAACTTTGCATAGCCTCTCCCAATCTCGTCTCGAAATTCAGTTTTTTTCGATGAAGTTTTTCTTCAAAATGCCGAAGGCAGTTTTAGGGATGCTGCGTCATTTTTCATTGGGGGGTCAAAATCGAGGGGGAGCCTTTCTCCTCGTGATATTTGCGATCAGCATCATGAGCATCATGAGCCTTGGTTTTTTGAATCGTTCCAAGGTTTTCGTTTATCTCTCTAGTTTAAAACTCGACAAAGTGACGTCAGAGGTTTCGATGGAGTCTGGCTTGGCAGATGCGATTTATTCCATTGAATCTGTTGTGAATTCGATTCGATTGGATTCGACCTTAGCCTTTCACCCCGACTCCGAGATTATTTCTGAAAGCATGAGTTCGATTTGGTCTCGATACGGCGGATCCTCCGAAGATGCTCTAGAATTTTTGAAGCATAGTATTGAGAGCCGAGCCTATGATGAAGACGGAATTCTGGATACTGATCACGCCTATGCGGCGGGTTTTGATCAGCTATTTCCAAGCTCTTTCGCGGATCCTAACCCGAGTGATGACTTATATTTTCAGGTGAAATATGCATTTTATCCAAGAACTCCAAGTCGAGAAACAACGGCTGTGTCTGATGAGATTTTGTTTCAATACGATTACTCAATTGTCATAAGGGCTTATGGCAATGTTCAATACAGTCGAACTCAATCTTCTCAATCTGGCGTGATTGAGGTGGCTGTGAAAAGTGCTCCCTTTTCCTCTTTTGGTATTTTTAGATCAACATCAAGAAATCAAAACGGCGACCCTCTTTACTTCGCGGGTGGCAACACCTCCTCTCAGGCTCAAGAGATTTTTAACGGCCCCATTCACATCAACGACAGTCTCTATTTTTATGGTCACCCCATATTTAACGGCCCTGTCACATCCACAGCTGCAGAAGCCACTTGGGTTCAAGACAGTTCCGCGACCTATGACTGCTGTGCGGTTTTTAATGATGTCAAAATCGGCGGAGCTGAAGCCATTAGCTTGCCGTCTGAACTATCGAATGTGATTCGACTCGCCGCAGGCGATCCGAGCTCAACGGCCCATTTGAATACGGATGCTCTTTCAGACAATGAAATCGTGAACTTTCTTTTGAGCCACTCGGATGGAAGCTTTGAAGGCGATGAAACGAGCATTCCGAATGGAATATACATTCCCGTATCGAACTCTGACTCTCCGTCGGTGACTGGCGGAATCTATGTCAAAGGAGACGCCGAAATTTTTCTCAATATCGCTCAAGGAGAGGATGATTTTCATGCTGATTATTGGTCTCAAATTCAAGAGTCTCACCGCTCGTGTAAGTTTCAGAAAATCGCCATCGACTCTCTTGAATCGGGCGTGACATCAAAAGATGTCTATGTCGGTGATGATTGTGATGTCACCTACGTCTTTAACTCAGAAAATACTGAGGCCGCACCTGGTGTCTTCAATGGACGTTTAAATGGAAATTTACATGTTGAGGGGAACATCGATAAGCTCGGCGGCGAAAGTCGCACTCGACCTGCACTTGCTCAAGATTTTGCCTTTAATATCTCTGCCACAAAAGATGTTCGTATCTATCGGGATCTCCAATATGAGGATATCGAATATCGCTCGGTCAGTAGCAATCAACTGGTGGCGAATGCTTGGGGCGAGCTTAACTCTTCTGGTCTTGGGCCAAGTTCCGCTGACATTACTCCTTCGATCTCTTCTGATTCAAAAACTATTTTGGGAATCATCTCAACGCATCGAAACATCACTCTGCACACCGATTCACCGACAAACATCAATTTGCACGCTGCTCTATTTGCTGGAAATGAAAATGCTTATAACGCTGCCACTGGATTAGGCTGTGGAACAAATAATGCCAATCGCCGTGGCTGTGGTTTTGGCACCGAAGGATGGAACTCACGAACCGGTCTTGGGCAATTCAAATTCTTAGGAAGTATTTCTGAGTTCAGAAATCAAAGCATGGGAACTTCTGGAACTCCACCCACCGGCTATCAACGTCGAATCAGCTATGACAACCGACTTCGACAAGATATTATGCCCCCAGCCTTTCCAATATCGACAGATATTCAGGCATACCCTCAAGTGAAAAATCTTCGAACCTGGAAGATATCTCAAGCTAATTAAGCTATAAGGAATTGTGAATCGCATATTAGGAATTGACCAATGTGGTGCGCTAAATAGCGCCAAACAACCTAAGCCAATGAAGGCTGTTTTGTTTGAAAGAAAAAAAACAGTTTGGCAATTCGAGGCAATTAAGCTGAATAGCCTTTCACGGGAATCTCTTTTGCGCCTAAAAGTAGAAGCGATTGTCTTAGATAGCGTTATCGGACTTCCTCAAGGCTCTTGGCCAATCAGAAAAAAATCAGCGGACGGCGTTTGGAAGCTTTTTCAAAAAGCGGCAGAAGAACCCGCCTATGGAAGAGCCGCAGGAGAAACTTTTTTTAAAAGCTTTCTCAAAGGAACAGTGAATACTCCATCGAGAGTTTGCGAAAAAATCGCGAATGCGAATTCGATTTTCACAACGAGACCTTTTCAAAAGAATATTCAAACGGGAAGCTTTCGGTCTTGGCGAGATTTGGGAAAAGAAAAAAAGTTTTTGAATCTTTGGCCCTTTGAAACAAGAGCTAGCTTTGATGCTGCTAGGCCTTGGATTTTTGAGGGTTATCCTTCTTGGGTTTGGAAAAATCTTTTAAAAACTAAAAAAAGATCTTCAGAAAATTTAAAAAAAATCATCTCAACGAAATCGAAAATCAAAATTGAGCCCTCTTTGACTCATCAATGGCGATTGGTCGAAAAAGACCCAGATTCTGCTGATGCTTTTGCTCTTGGCTTTATGCTGATTCACATGCTCCATGAAAAGAAACTAGAATTGTTTCCAAATTTACCCGACTTCATTCTTCAATGTGAGGGTTGGATCCTAGGGGTCGAGACACGGCTTTAGATTAAAATGGCTGGGGAGGCAGGATTCGAACCTGCGAATGGCAGAGTCAAAGTCTGCTGACTTACCGCTTGTCGACTCCCCAAAGCTTTTTTAAAACTAAAAAAGTTTCTAAACTTTGTCTATCTTTCTCCAATAAAGCTTCTCTGACAGCGCCAAGCTCGCTGAGAAATATAAGATAAAGCCCTGTCTGCCGACTCTTTCGACTCATATAGGCCAAAAAAACAAGAGCCAGAGCCGGTCATCTGAGCCTTTAAAGCCCCCGAGTTCTCCAAATCAATTCGAAGTCGCTCGAGTTCATCAAAATTTTCAAGGGCTAAGCTCTCAAAATCATTTTCTAAAAGGTCTAGGATATCGTGAGGATTTTCACTCCATTTGGGCCTCTTGGAATCGAATGAAATACTCTGCTGATTTCTTCGCTCATCCAACTTTTTATACGCCCAAGAAGTCGAAATTCCTGTCTTCGGAAACACCAAGAGAACTTCAAAATAGGGAATTTTACAGGCCTCAAGAATTTCTCCGCGACCCGTGCACCAAGCGCTCGCTGACCCCAAAAAGAAAGGAACATCAGATCCTAGCTTGGCTGCCAAAGAATTTAGCTTTTGATCTTCGATCGCTCGCCCCGCATGCCCTTTAAGAAATTTTAAAACACTTGCCGCATTTGAACTGCCCCCACCCAAACCTGCCTCTGAGGGAATCTGCTTTTTGAGCTTTATTTTCAACTGAAACGAGACATTGAATTCCTCTGAAAACAGATGGGCTGCTCTCACTGCCAGATTTTTTTCATGATTGAGATCCTGGCGATCACACTCAATTTCGATTTTGGTCTCCGATTTGGGCGAGAAGAAAAATTCCATTTCATCTCCCCAAGCCAAAGTCGTCATGAGGCTGGCAATCTGATGAAATCCAGAGTCTTCCAAAGGCCCGACTCTTAAAATTAAATTAAGCTTGGCGGGACTAATGATTTTCAACTACGCCCCCTCATTCCCCGATATGCGACTTTAAAATCCCAAGCAGCCTTCCTAAACCCTTGAAATTCCATGCCGCTAGGCTGGCAAGCTTTTTGCATTAGTGGCTGCGCTATGTTTCGCTGGGGGGTTATTAGCTTTTTATTTCTCGTCGTTTTCACGTTTAGCCAATCGTTTTCTTCTTTAATGCTGCAAGAACTCGCGAAAGACAAGTTAAAGTCAGACGCTCTTATTTGGATTGATAAAATAAAAAGGCATCAATCTCCAAAATGGTTGATGGCAGAAGAAAAGCTAAAGGTTTTTAAGTTTTGTTCCGGTTTTTTAGATGAAGACTTTGGCTTTCAGGGTCGAACTCCCAAAGTCATTTTGTTCATTGAAAGTGATTTGGAAAACTTTGATATCTTATCTTCTAAAATTTATGACCAGCGAAAAAATGGGCACGACTTGCAAGTCACCAGTCTCGCCGCCAAGGATATAAACTTTGAGTGGATGAAAAATGAGGCTTTTCTTGCCGAGCACGGAAAAACGACCGATCTCATTGAGGCAGACTATATGCATGGCACAAGAAGATTTGACCGACTCTTAGATGAAGCCGCTGAACTTTGTACTTCCAGCATGTTCGATGAAAATCAGAAGTATCTTGAGATGGAAGAAATACGAAAAGCTCTTGAATCAAGGCCACTAGCCTTTGTGGCCTATGAATATTCAGCAGTCTCGGATCAGGCTTTTTTGGAAATCATTTTTGAGTCACAAAATCTAATTTTCAAAAACAAAATCCATCGCGACTTTCAAATTTACTGAAAATCTTAATCATCTCGATCTCCAAATGGAACAAACGGAACTTGAGGATCTGAACGACGTCTCCGTCGAAAGAGAAGAAGCTCTTCTATCAAGCCCCAAATCAGATAAATCAAAAAACATGAAAGTAGAGTCCACTGGGGAAACGACACCAACAAAACAAATAAAAGAACAAAGAAAAGAAGAATTTGAAAAGGTTTTCGCTGAAAGGAATCTTGTTTGAAAGATCGAAACCGAATGTTTGAAATCATGAGGGCCGATAAAAAAATCGTGTAGATCAATGCAAAAATCTGAAATTCAGAGCCTTGCCAGTGATGAGGAACAATCACTAAAAGAGCGAGCCCACCCGCGGCAACGGGTGAAGATAAACCTTTGAAATATTTTCGACTACCTCCTGGCTGACTCGCAATGACATTGAAGCGCGCCAATCGAATTCCTGCGCAGGCTACAAACAAAAACGCCCCAATCCAGCCCCATCGATCAAGCGAGTGTATCGTTGAGGCATAAACCAAAACCGCTGGCGCCACGCCAAATGAAACGACATCGGCAATAGAATCAAACTGAGATCCGAAATCGGATTCTGCTTTCATCAATCGAGCTATCCGACCATCGAGCCCGTCTAAAAATGCGGCCAATACAATGGCATAAGCAGCCCATTGAAAATCAGCCACCATTCCGGCCATGCCACGAAGACTGTGAATAATTGAAAAAAAGCCAACGAAGAGGGCCATTGCCGTTAAAAGAGAGGGAAGAATAAAAATTCCCTTCTGTCTTAAATTTTTTTTCTTATGTTCTGTCATGCAAAGTGATCATTTTCATAAATCGGCTCTAAGGAAGTCAAATGCTCAATGAGAGAAAAGTCTTCTGGAAACAAAAGATCCGCCACCTCTAAAAAAGTGGCCGATGGATCTCGCGCTTGAGTTCTTTCGAGAGCCTTCGCTGATTTAAAGCTGTAGCATGGCAAAGAACGAGTATAGCCCCAGATCTTCGCCACAGTGATTCCAACTCGAAGCCCCGTATAACTTCCCGGTCCGATACCAACGGCCAAACCCGTGATATCGAAGGTTGATAAATTCAAACTTTGGAGCATCGATCGAAGTTCAGAAAAAAAAAGATTCGATTGCTGATGAGTCTCTCGATATTCGTTTCGACTAAAAAAAACCTTTGAGTCTTTAAACAAAGCCATCGAGAGCTGCCGACTTGAAGTATCCCACGCTAGAATCATCGGAATAAATCAGTGAGTCTCTTGAAAAATTGATAGCGATCGATGTCGTTATAAATTACCAGCGCAAACATGGCCACGAGCAAGATTAAACCGACTTGAGTGGCCAATTCCATCACTCGAACGCTTAAGGGCTTTCCACGAATGGCTTCTATGATGAAAAAAACCGCATGACCTCCATCTAAAACGGGAATCGGAAGCAGATTCACCAAACCCAGTGAAATCGATAAAAGTGCCAGCAACGAAAGAAATGCAATCCAGCCTCTTTGACCTCCACCGGCCATTCTAAAGGTGTTGCCCGTAACTTTATAAATCATGATGGGGCTACCTAATAATTTGAAAGACAGCTGGCCTGTGATCAGCTTTCCAATTGCCGTTACTGTCATTGAAGAAAACTCCCAAGTTTGGGTGACTCCCTTTTTTAACCACGCGATGGGGTTATAAGATTGCTCTTCAAACATGCTGTTTTCCATCTCAATGCGCGGTGAAACTCCAATTCGGTAAATCTCATTGACCGCAAGAGGATTATCTTTTCCTAAGATTGGATCTTTGATGGTCGTTTTTTCAGCAGACATATCGGCTGAGATTTTCTCGCCAGCACGACTCCAGACTACCTCAATCGGTTTCCCTTCAGACTTTGAAATGATTTCGGGAATCTGCTTCCAATCAGAGAGCATATTTCCACCAATCGAAATGAGTCGATCAGATTCTTGAAGCCCGGCCTTCGCCGCTGGGCTATCGGCCTCTACGCGTCCAATCACCAAATCTAAAGAAAATAGACCCAAACGATTAGCAAGTGCCGAATCACCCTGATTAGGCACGACCTCTGCCTCAAAACTTTCTCCATTTGACCGAGTGACTTGGAGTTGAAATTTTTCTGATTTCGACAAATCATTCAAAATCATTTCCCATTCAGTTTGGGTCTTGATGGGCACATTATTCACACCCACAATTCGATCAAAATTTTGAAAGCCAGCCTTGGCCATTGGGCTCTCTTCGCTTTCAAAAAATATTTGAGGAACCACATAAGAGGGAGAAATTCCCAATCGACCGACTTGGACATCCTCTCCAAATCGGTTTTTCGCCTCACCCAAAATTGGAGTGAGAGTGATTTCAAATTCTTCTAATTGACCACTTTCTAAGTTCCGTCTCAAAATTTTTGTCGAGAGATTCTTACCTGCCGAATTACGCACACGCTCTTCAATCTGCGTCCATTGATTGATGGGCTGCCCCTCCAGCGCTACAATTTTATCTCCGCTTCTTAACCCAGCTTCAAGAGCGGGGCCCAGGTCGATGCTGCCAATTGTGTTATCGATCGTCGGAATTCCCCAGGCCAACATCAAGGCATAGATAAAAATCGGCAAAATGAGGTTAAATGCTGGCCCACCAAAAACAACGAGCAGTTTTGCCCCGGGCTTTTGTGTTAAAAAACCTACTCGCCTCTCTTCCTCTGAATATTCCTTTGTGGGATCATCGCCAGACATTTTCACGTAGCCACCAAGGGGAATCGCTCCTATCCGATACTCTGTGTCTCCTCTTTGTATTGAAAACAAGCTTGGGCCCATTCCAATCGAGAAGCGCTCTACGCGAATACCCACTAAACGTGCCATCAAAAAGTGCCCAAGCTCATGCACAAACACTAAAATGAAAAAAATGAGGGCAAAAAAACCGATGTTCATTCCTAAATCATAGAGATAGGTCCAAACGCCGGAAGTGGCCTCTATCAAATTTGAAACTGATGAATTCATATCTGCACCTTTGCCTCGCTCTTTCCTTCTATCTGAAGGAGCGTCCAATTTTTAACCTGAAAATCCAATTCTACAGCATCTTCCACGCATTGTGGATGAGAATGCGAAAAATTCATCATAGCGCTCTCAATTCGCTCTGGTATCTCAACAAAGTCAATTTTCTGCTTTAAAAAAGCCTCTACACAGACCTCATTTGCTGCATTTAAAATAATAGGCCCCGCACGCCCTTGATCTAAGCTATTCATCGCTAATCGAAGGCAAGGAAACCGATCAAAATCAGGAGATTCAAAATCTAATTTTTTCATCTCTGAAAAATTTAATGCTTTACCTAACTCAAGAGGAAGTCGCTTTGGATAACCTAAAGCATAACTAATCGGAATTCGCATATCAGATAAACCGAGTTGCGCCAAAATGGAGCCATCACAAAATTCTACCATTGAGTGAATAATACTTTGAGGATGCACGACGACCTCAATCTCATTTTTCGAGACACGAAAAAGCTGCATCGCCTCAATAAACTCTAAGCCCTTATTCATGAGGGTCGCAGAATCAATCGTAATCTTAGCTCCCATGCTCCAGTTGGGGTGCTTCAAGGCTTGTTCTACAGTAATGGATGAAAATTTAGACTTCTCTAAGTTGCGAAATGGCCCGCCGCTCGCCGTTAAGATAATTCGCTTCAAAAAACTTTTTTCTTGCCCCTCAATGACCTGAAAAATAGCCGAATGCTCAGAGTCAATCGGAATAAGTTTAGTGGCCGAACTTTTCAAAGCTTCGTTTATGAAATCGCCCGCCATCACCAAAACTTCTTTGTTCGCGACACCCAAAATACCAACCCCTTGTTTGATCGACTGCAAACACGCCTGAAGCCCAAAAGTTCCAGACATGGCAGCAACCACAATATCAGGGGAACTTTCTTCAACCAGACGTCGATGTCCGTCTGGGCCAAAAAAAATTGGGAGTTTGGAGTTGGCTAGTCGCTTTGACAAATTGTTCGCAACTTCCTCAGTGCCAACGCTCACAAAGCTCGGATTAAATTCCTCAATTTGCTGAGTGAAATCTTCCAACGAACTGCCACAAGCCAAGGCTTTGATTTCAAACTGATCTTTGTGCTGCCGAACCACATCCAAAACATTTTTGCCAATGCTTCCCGTGGAGCCCAAAAGGCAGATTTTTCTTTTTGGACGATCAGCCATTATCAAATGAAACCTTGATTGAGATACATAAACAATAAAAGAATCGGGCCCGCGTAAATCACGCCATCAAACCGATCCAAAATACCCCCATGACCTGCAATAATTTTACCAGAATCTTTTACACCAAAATTTCTTTTCACAGATGACTCGATCAAATCACCAAAGCTGCTCATCGCTGCAATCAAAGCGCCAAGAAGTGCTGCCTTCCAAAGACTGATCGACGAATAATTAAAATAGTCTAAAAGAAAACTCAACAATACAGCCACCAGCACCGCAGAAAAAACGCCTCCAAAAAATCCCTCTCGTGTTTTCGAGGGGCTAACGAATTGAAAAAATGGAGTGCTTCCAAAATATTTGCCCACGAAATAGGCACCTGAATCGGCTGCCCCTACTACAAATAACAAGAACCAGATCGCCTCTCTACCGCCTTCTAACTGATGAACAAAAGCCAAACATAAATAGAGAGCAGTGATATAAACAAATCCAAAGCTCACCAATTGAGTATGATTTAAGAACTCAACAAAACCACGCCCCTTAAACAAACTCCAGATAGCGGCGCCTTGCCAAAAAATCAAAATGAGCATCAAGGCGATCTCTATTTTGATTTCAAATGCAAAAAATAAGAGCGGAAGACTTCCGATGATCATGAGAGCAAAGGCCTCGACACTCCAAGGCTTCGACTTAAACTTATTAAAAAAATGGGAGTATTCATACCAAGCCATGATTGAAAGAAAGCTGAGAAGCAAAGAGAAGCTCCACTCACTCCACGTGCAAAGCAAAATAAAAGGAAAGTAAATCAGGGCAGCCAAAACTCTTACCTGTAAATTTGTCATTGATTGATTCTCCCAGGATAGCCGCTCATGATTCCTCCATATCTTCTTTCTCGTCTCTGATATTCCTCAATGGCCGCTTCAAGCTCGGCTTTATCAAAGTCTGGCCAAAGTTTATCAGAAAAAAAGAACTCAGAATAAGCAGTTTGCCAAATCATAAAGTTTGAAAGTCTAAGTTCCCCACTCGTTCGAATCACCAAGTCGGGAGAAATCTGCCCCTTGGTATCTAAATGAGCCTCAATATCTGCCTCATTGATTTGATCTGCTTGAATCGAAGGGTCTAGCATCATCTTTTTAACCGCACGCAAAATCTCATCACGACCACTATAGCTGATTGCCAACTGAAGCTTCAATCCCGTGTTCAATCGGGTAGCTTCGATACTTGCTTGAAGCTCATCTTGAACAAACCGAGGCAATCGCTCTAAATCTCCGATGGCCATCACCCTTACATTGTCTTTTTTCAACTGCTCTCTTTCGCGCTTGAGATAGATTTTCAGAAGCTTCATCAGCAAGTTTACTTCTGCAGAAGGACGAGACCAGTTTTCTAAGGAAAATGCATAGAGACTTAAGATCTCAACACCTAGATCGCCGCAGGTCTGCACAATGGAACGAAGCACACGGGCCCCTTGTCGATGACCCTGAATGCGCAAAAGACCGCGCTTCTCGGCCCAACGGCCGTTGCCGTCCATGATGATGGCAATATGCCTTGGTAGTGCGCTGTCTTTCACGATGAATTATCTTTTTGCTTAGATGGTCATGATCTCTTTAGATTTTTTCTCAACAACCTCATCAACTGCTTTCGTTGAACTATCAACCGCTTTTTGAACAGCATCGAGCTGCTTTTTAGCCTCGTCTTCTGAGAGTGCTTTTTGCTTTTCTAAAGATTTAATCTCTTCGTTGGCATTTTTTCTGTGTTGACGAAGCGCTACCTTTGACTCCTCTGACATTTTACCAATCGATTTTACGAGGTCTTTTCGTCGCTCTTCGGTCAATGCTGGGATGCTCAAGCGAATAATTTTGCCATCGTTTTGTGGCGCAAGACCAAGATCACTGCCAACAATCGCCTTTTCGATTTCAGCCAACAGAGATTTGTCCCAAGGAGAAATGACCAGAGTTCTCGCGTCAGGAACTGAAACACTACTGACTTGGCTCAAGGGTGATTGAGAGCCGTAAGCATTCACTCGAATTGAATCCAAAAGACTCGCCGATGCCTTTCCCGCTCTCACCTGATTTAATTCTTTCTTTAGATTTTCTAAAGTCTTGAGATTTGCGTCTTCCAAATTCTTAAAAACCTGTTCGATCGAGCTCATTCTCTAGTCCTTTCTCATCGCTCACAATGATTCTAAATCTGCCTGATTTTCGCAAACAATCGTGCCGATATCTTCTCCGGCCATCGCGCGCTTGATATTTCCTGTTTTCGTCATATCGAAAACAAGAATTGGCATTCGATGATCCATGCAAAGCGAAACGGCCGTGTTGTCCATTACCGCCAAGCCCCTTTGAAGCACATCAAGATAACTGAGCCTCTTTATTCGAACGGCATCTTTGTGCTTCAGAGGATCTTTGTCATACACTCCATCAACACGAGTTGCCTTCATCACAACATCTGCTTCAATTTCCATCGCCCGTAGGCTTGCGGCTGTGTCTGTTGAAAAATAAGGATTACCGGTTCCTGCAGCAAAAATTACCACGCGAGACTTTTCCAGATGGCGTATGGCTCTTCGTCGAATATAGGGCTCCGCCACCGCATCCATTGGAAGCGCCGACAGAACTCTGGTGTAAACTCCCTGTTTTTCTAACTGATCTTGAAGGGCCAAACTGTTCATCACAGTGGCGAGCATTCCCATATAATCGGCGCTTGCGCGATCCATTCCTGCGGAGGCTCCTGAAATCCCTCTGAAAATATTGCCTCCACCGATCACGAGGGCCAGCTGCACACCCGACTCGATCACCTCTCGCACTTCGAGAGCAATGCGCTCTAAAACGACGGGATCAATGCCGTAAGCTTTCTCTCCCATGAAAGCTTCGCCAGAAAGTTTTAAAAGGACTCTGGAATATCTTAACTTATCTTTTTTTCCTGCGGTTTTCTCTTTTGGACTCACGCCGCCGCTTGCCCCAATTCGAACCGAACGAAGCGATTGACTAAAATATTTTCGCCGACTTTCGCGATCGTCTGCTTTAGATATTCCTCAATCGTAATGTCAGGATTTTTAACAAAAGGCTGCTCCATCAAGCAGTTTTCAGAATAAAATTTTTCTACTCGGCCTTGAACGATCTTCTCAATGACGTTGTCGGGCTTGCCCTGTTCTTTCGCTTGCGCCATGAGAATCTCTTTTTCTTTATCTAAAACGCCTGAAGGAACTTCGTCTCGCTTTAGAAAAGCTGGATTAGTCGCTGCGATATGCATTGCGACGTCTTTTGAAAACTCCTGAAAAGCTTCGTTTCTTGCAACGAAATCCGTTTCACAATTAATTTCAACCATCACACCAATTCGGCCACCACCGTGAATGTAAGAAACGATGGAGCCTTGCTTGGCTTCGCGACCAGCTTTTTTCTCAGCAGAAGCGATCCCCTTTTTTCTTAGAATCTCAACCGCTTTTTCGATGTCACCTTGCGACTCGGTGAGTGCCTTTTTGCAGTCCATCATTCCGGCACCCGTTTTTAACCGAAGTTCTTGTACTACTGAAGCCGATACGGCAGCCCCACTCATTCGAAGTCTCCTTTTGAAATCTTGATTTCTCTAGTTTTGGCATCCTCAATCGAGACTAATTCATCTGAGGGAATTTGCTCTGTGACCTCAGAGGCTACCGCCATTTTTTCTAACTGAGATTTTCTATTTTTTGATCCCTCAATAATCGCATCCGCTACTTTTGAGGCATAAAGTTTAATGGCTCTCATTGAATCATCGTTGGCTGGAATCGGATAATCGATCAAATCAGGATCACAGTTCGTATCGAGAGATGCAATGATAGGAATATTCATCGTTCGGGCTTCGTTTACCGCGATGTATTCTAAATGAGGATCAATAATAAACAAGGCTCCAGGCAGCTCAGACATATCTTTGATACCACCGTAGTAAGTCTCTAGCTTTTCTCGACGTTTCTCGAGCATGAGAATCTCTTTTTTCTTTCGAGTTCCGTAATTCTTTTCATCTCTCATTTTTTCAAGCTGCTTCATCAAGCCGACAGAGCGCTTGATCGTGTGAAAGTTGGTAAGACAACCACCAATCCATCTTTCAGTGATGAAAAACTGACCCGCTCGAATGGCCTCTTCTCGAATAGATTCTTGAGCTTGTCGCTTCGTACCGACAAAAAGTATTTTCTGTCCACTGGCGGCAATTCCTCGAACAGCCTCAAGTGCTGCTTGAAACATGTCTACTGTCTTTTGCAGATTGATGATGTAAACACCGTTTCTCGAAGTGTGAATATATCGCTTCATCTTTGGATTCCACTTTGCCGTATGGTGACCAAAGTGAGCTCCCACCTCCATCAATTCACGAATGGAAACTTCAAATTGATTTGATTGCTTGCGTGCTTCTAATGCTGACATTTTTCTCCTCTAGCCAACTTCTATCTACTTTTATCCATCTTCTGAAGACCCTCGTGCCGCGTTGACGGGCTCGACAAAAGTCTTTGATCTTCGGAAGAACTACCGAGCCTAAACCATCCTGTCAAAGCCTGAAAAGGCTGATTTACGGCTTTTTAGAAGACTTGGGAGCTTCTGTCGACTTCAGCTTCTTTTGAAGCTCTGACACCTCTTTTTTTAACTCCGCCACCAAATCATCATAGGTTTGACGAGTTCGGCTCAGTTTCGACTCATAATCTTGTTTTAAGCTATTTAGACGACCTTCACATTGAAGGTTCATGTTTTTAACCTGGGCCTCATAGACCCTCAATCGAGCGACTTCCTCTGAAAGTTCGGTGTTTCGATTCAAAAACTCCTGAGTCAAAATATCGAGGGATTGGGCCTGCTCCCTGAGCTCAATCATGGCACTGGGGCTACAGTCGGCTGAGTTTTCTTCTGCTGCCCGAAGAGCCGACTGAAGCTCTAAAATCTTGGCCTCTTGATCTTCAAAGCGGGTCTTTGGAACACAAGAAACAATCAAACCCAAGCCCGCCAAGAAAAAAGTCGTGAGAAAAAATTTCTTCAAAATCAAACACATAGACCTTATCTCCTACCAAATAATAGAGGTTGCGACTTTGAGAATCCAAGCAAAAGATATTGTTTTAGAAAAAATTAGAGCCTCTCGATTTTAGACCTTCGTCTCACCTCCTCTCTGTGATAGCGTCGGCCCTCGATACCAGCTTAAAACGGGCAAATAAAATGAAAATGGTCAGACTCTTAGGCACTTTGATATTTGGGTTGAGCTTTTCTCTCTCTTTTGAAGCTTTTGCCGAAGAGAGGGTTTCGCTCATTCACTTTGACCAAGTGATCTCGGCGAGCGCTTTAGAGCTTCAGCCCCAAGAATCAGACTTCTACTTTAGCTTGGGACACGACAGCCAACTCATTGAGCGCGAGAGTCTCAACACCTATTGGAATGTCTTTGATCATCTCGCTTCTCAAAATGATCAGGAGTATTTTCGCAATCCTTTGCCGGATTTTCAGGACTTTATTTCGAAAGTAAATCGAACTCGGCATCCGTTTTTGACGATCAACCAGCTCGGAGAAGCCAAATTTGTCTTGGGCAAAGAAGTGAATGTTTTTAAAAATCTTGATGCGATCGGCTCGATTCAAACAAATCGCCCCCCTCAATATCTCAAAAATGGTTTTTACTCAGGAGATGCTCTCGATCTGCCCAGATGGCTGATCCACTATCTTATTTTTGCGAAAAGGGCACCTCCTCGACTCAGCGCTGCTCTCGAGAAGCTCGGCTATTCTCAAGATGATTATTTTGTCATTTATTCGATGCCTCAAAATTATGATTGGGCCATTGGCGAAAGATTACCACTTTTGCCACTGATCTTTCCTCGATCGATTTTAAGAGATCGAGGCTTTGATATCGATCAGCTCGATTTTGAGACTGCTCAAGTGGTGTTTCCTCAAGAAGCCATTGCTCATTTCGAAAAAACAGGAGACGCATCCGATTTAGGTTCGGCGGGAATTCACATCCCCATTAAAAACTCTTCGGGCCAAGAGTTTTTTCTTCCCTTTTCAATTTTAACGAAATTGACATCGAGTGCTCATGCTATCTTTTTAATGTCTGTTGGACTGAGCAACTCAAGAAACTTTGAAGAATTGATCGGTCAAGTCGAAGCCCTCTCGGAAGAAATCGTCAGAACTAACTTTGAAAATTTCAATGAAGCCGAAAAGTTGGGAACTTTTATGAGCGCCCTCCTGGCCGAGGCCATCATTCACCCCACTCACCTCCCAGATGATCGAGTAAAAAACCGTCACATGAGTGTAAATGGCCCCTTCAGTAAAATAACTCGAACGGGCTTTCGATTTATTGATAGCTTTCGCGAACTCATAAAAAAAACATCGACACATGCCGGTCGAGAAGAGGGAAAAACTCTGGCTGAAGATCGACTGGAGTATCGTGAACTTCTTGAAAACTTTAAAACTCTGCAAGAAGAAGCTTTAAAGTCTTTTAGCTACGTTCAGCGCGGAAAAACTTGGGGAGGATTTAGTCAAAACCAAGAGCAGAGCGAATCAAGTCAAGCCCCGAAAACTGGCTTTGAAAAATGGCGCCAGCGCCTGATCCTCAGTGCGATCTGCGCCATTCCTCTCGGCGTTGTTTCTCATCGATTGATTCCAATTCTTGCCAGTGAATGGTCTACGATTATGCCCTATGCGAGCTTAGGAGGTCTTTTCGCAACGGCAACGGCTTCTGCCTTTATTTTTTATAGCTACTTACGAAACGTGAGTATTCGAGATGCTCGCGCTGAGGGCATGCTTTATGAAAGTGACGATCCGCGCTTAGCGAAAATCCTCGAGCGAATTGACTCCTCTGAGCATCACTCAAAGCTGGTGCCAGAGATGCTTCGCTTGGAGCGGGAGATTCAAATTCGAAATCGTCAAAAAGTTTCTTCCAACCCTCTAAAAGCCGGCTTTCAAAAGACTTTTAGGTTTTTCAAAAATCTAAGCGCTGAAGCGAAGAGACGAATGATCAAAACTTGGTATGACATCGAAGGCCTTGAGAAAAAGGCGGAATTTTATAGAGAGAATCCTGAAAGAGCCGATGAAAAATCAGCGCTTCAACTCTTTGGCTCGGTGATGGCGAGAGCATTTGGCGCGATTTATTTGTTTCCTTGGCATCGCACAGCGGTGAGCGCTTTGTTTCCATTTTATTTTGAGACTAGAGAGCGTGGCGGAAGAGCTTCACTTTCAACATGGCAAGACCAAGGACTTTGGCCGAGTCCTTATTACATCGGTCTGAAGTTGGCCACTCAAGGCTTAGGTTTGCTCTACCCTGCTTTTAAGCCTTCTTACTTTTGGAAAAAACAAGCCAAGGCCAGAGATCAATTGATTGAAGAGAGTGCTTTGATTGAGCCTGCCATTAGCCAAGCAGTTCGACAGCTAGAAATTGCGAAAGCACTTCAGCTCGGTATGGATTATCGTCTCATTCCCTCGATTCTTTCTGTAGAGAGACATATTCATCAAGAGGGCTTTGAGTGGCTGAAAAAAATTCAAAAAGACTTGCCCAAGTATCAACAGCTTTCTGACCCAGCCTTGAAGGAGCTCATTTTTTATTCAAATGAAATCATGCGAGCTTCTCTGGAAGAAGATCTGTTTGAACAGCTAAAGACCAAACTCCATTCGTTTGAGGCGGATTTATCAAGTTATCAAAAAATTGAAAACTTATCGGTGTTTGCAAAAAATTGGCTGATTGAGCGATATCATCAAGTTCTAAACTCGTACTCTGAGGAGAGTGAGTTTTATCAAGATTGGAAGCGACAAATCGGATCAAGATGGATGGCCTTTCGCCTCAAACACCACGAGACTTTTTTTCGCCTCGGAAAAAATGGAGAAAATCTAACTCGAACGAAGTCTTTGATGAATTTAGGAAACTATCCTTACACTCACCTTCAAGATCGACTCATCATCACCGCTCAAGTTGTGCCGATGATTGCTTCAAAAAGCTTGGGAGTCGATATGACCGAAGAAGAGCTTTTTAACGGGCTCGCTCCCATATTTTTGTTTCTTGGTCCAGATAACCTCTCAAGTTATGGCAGTGGTCTTGCTATCTCATCTGGCATGATTGATAAGCTGATCGATCAAAGACTACGAAATGAAAATCAAACTTATTTTAGAGCCGTATGGCAAAGTTTTAAGCGAGCCCCTTGGCGAAAGATCACTTTGCAATCGGCTAGCATGCTGGATCTTCGAATTCTATCGGCTGCGAATAGCTCTCTTTTAATGGTGGGAATGTTGTACCCTATCGATCTGGCGATCGCTTCTTGGGCCTCGGTGTTTGATGGCCAAGAGTTTGGCTCGGAAATCATGGCGACCGGTGCTGGTCGAGTAGCGAACGGCATCGCTGGAGCGGGGGTGAATCTCGCTTTTAGCGTAGGCTCAATTCCCTTCTACCGAACCCTAATGTTTCTAAGACGAGAAGCTGGAGGAATTGGCCTTAATGGATACCAATCTATTGGCCGTCAAAATCCACATGAGAATGCTGATCGAATATTTTTTGCCAGTAGTCAGGCAATTTTAAACATTCTTTATGGGGTGAGCGCTGGAGTGGGAATTCCCCTACTCTCAGAAAAAATGATTGATTTGGCGGATATTCAGTTGCCGAATGAAATTCCGCTGGAGGGAAAATCGGCAAAGGCTGTCTCAGACTGTATTGCAAAAATAAAAGAAACTCTCTAACGCGCCAGAGTGGCTAGTCCGAATAGTCGCTTGATATCGTCATCAGTAACCATAAAGCCTAGGCTTCCAAAGTAATTACGCCCATTACTTCCGCCAAAGACATCGTCAACACCTCCGGAGGCATAAAAAATATTAAGAAAATGAAGTCGAGCGAGTAATCGCAGCTGAAACTTGTTGCTACGAGAAAAATCAAATGCTTCTGCCGCGAGAGTTAAATGATCTCTGAACAAATGAAAATCCGCTCCCACGCCGCCCGTGGATCGAATCAAGCCTGCCTTGAGAGTGAAATCCCAAAATCGACGCGCAAAAACCGCAGTGATTGAAAGAGAGTCTCTGGAGGTCGTTGTTTTTTCGGTGATCGTTGATCCCGGTGTGGTCTCGATGACTTTCACCTTCGTTTCTCGAGGCGCAAACGCAATCGAACCATCCGTAAATTCTAACAAGAAATATTTATCAAAAGCTGGCCTAAACATAAACGAAGTGACCGCCAGCATCTCCTTTGAATTCGCCATATATTCCCCGCGAAAACC
>JBMTHG010000014.1:0-29411 GCA_049436045.1 Bdellovibrionota bacterium | reverse complement strand
TCATCAGGTCTCTGTTGACTCCCCAATTTAAAGTCTTTTAAAAATAGAAACTGGTGAGGGTTATTGGGGTCCATCTTTGGCTTTTTCTAAGCATTATCAGTGTCTTAAGCGCTGAAACCCCGCCGCCTCAAAAGCCCCTAAAGATTGAGCGCCACGGAGATGAGAGAGATGACCCTTATTTTTGGCTGCGCGAATCAAGCAATCCTGAAGTCTTAGAATTTTTGGAGGCTGAAAACCAAAATACCGAAGAGCGCCTGCGCCCCTTAAGAGCGCTTCAAAGACAGCTCATTAAAGAAATGAAATTGCGAATTGAAGAGGCCGAAGAGACAGATGCAGTTTTTATTGATCCCTACTACTATTACACTCGCTATAAAAAGGATTCAGAATACCCCATTTATTGTCGTAGAAGAAAGCTTCCGCGCGCCAAAGAAGAAATCTATCTTGATGTGAATGCGCTCGCCCAAGGGCATGACTATTTTGAAATTGGCGCACTTCATGTGAGCCCCGATCATCAGTGGGTAGCCTATAGTGTCGATACGAAGGGCTCAAAAATTTACGACATTCATGTCAGAAAAATTGATAGCTCCGATTTATCAGAGAAAGCCCCCGTCATTTCTGACGTGAGTGATGATTTTATTTGGGCCAACGATAGTCAAACTCTGTTTTTCATTAAAATGGACGCCGACAGCTTACGCCCATTTCAAGTTCTTCGAAAAAATGTGTTTGATGACAAGCCTGCCACGCTGGTCTTTCAAGAAGACAGCCAAAATTTTTGGGTTTCACTTTCGAAATCAAAAACAAACCAGTTTATATTCATCGAGAGTTACTCCACTCTTTCTAATGAAATTTATTTCCTAAACGCAAATGAACCACAGAGCAGTTTTCAGAGCTTTCACCCCCGAGAAAAAAGATTCATTTATAATCTTCTTGATGGCGGCAATGAGTTCTTTATTCATACGAACTGGGGGGCAAAAAATTTTCGAATCCTCACAGCGCCGCATTCCCCCACCTTAAAAGCTGATTGGAAAGAAATTATTCCCCACAACTCCGAAACATTTATTGAAAGCTTAGATGTTTTCGAAAACTTTTTTGTCTTAGAAGAGCGACAAAATGCTCTGTCTCAATTGAGAATCGTAAGTCGAGAAAGACCTAACTCCTCTTTTTTGATTGAATACAATGACCCCGCCTACGTTCTTTCTCTTTATGATAATCCCAATTTTCATACGAATATCATTCGCTATTCCTATGAATCGATGACGACACCGTTGTCTATCTATAGCATCAATATGAATTCAAAACGCACTCGGCTTTTAGGGAGAGATCATATCGGAGGAAACTATCAATCAGACCGATACGAATCACAGCGCCTCATGGCTCGTGCAAGAGATGGAAGTCTCATTCCTATTTCGATAGTTTATAAAAAGAAGGCTCGATCAAAAAATCAAGCTCGTCCACTTTTGCTTTATGCCTACGGAGCTTATGGCGATAGCGTCGAGCCTCACTTTCGACCAGATATCATTAGTCTTTTGGATCGAGATTTTATTTTTGCAATCGCTCATGTTCGAGGTGGATCAGAATTTGGCCCAAGTTGGTATGACGAAGGAAAGATGTTCAAAAAAATGAACAGCTTTCATGATTATATTGATGCTGCCGAGTTTTTGATTCGAGAAGGCTACACGACGAATAAGAAGCTCTATGGCCTAGGTGAGAGTGCGGGCGGCCTTCTGATGGGTGCTGTAATGAATATGCGCCCCGATTTATTTAGAGCTCTCATTTTAGAAGTTCCGTTTTTAGATGTATTGACCACAATGCTCGATAAAAATATTCCTCTGACGACTCATGAATATGATGAATGGGGCAACCCACACTATTCCAGCCAATATTTCTATATGAAAAGTTATTCGCCCTACGACAACATCAGACCTCAAGCTTATCCGCATCTTTTTTTCACGGCTGGCTTTCATGACACTCAAGTTCCATATTGGGAACCCGCTAAATGTGTGGCTAAACTTCGACAACTCAAAAAAGATTCAAAGCCGATTTTATTCTATACCGATATGATTGCGGGTCATTCGGGCAAAACTGGTCGCTTCAAGAGCTTGATTGATACCGCACGGCTCTATAGCTTTTTGATTGGCTTAGAGAGAGGAATTTTGAAGTGAAAACAAAATCTGAAATCGTTAAAAATTGGCTGCCCCGATATACCGGAACACCTCTTGAAAGTTTTGGTCAGTATATTTTGCTGACGAATTTTGACGATTATGTCGAAATGTTTGCGAAGCAATTTAAGGTGAAGGTTCGCGGCAGAGATAAGCCCATGCCAAATGCCACGGCGAACAATATCAGCATCATCAACTTTGGAATGGGCAGCTCCATGGCGGCGACCATTATGGATCTCTTAAGTGCGATTCAGCCCAAAGCTGTTCTTTTTCTCGGAAAATGTGGCGGACTCAAGAAGAAAACAAAACTCGGCGATTTGATTCTGCCGATTGCCGCCATTCGAGGGGAAGGAACTGGAGATTACTATGTGCCGCCAGAAGTGCCCTCTCTACCTAGTTTTCGATTTCAAATGGCGATTTCGCATGTCATTCGAAGAAATGATCGCGATTATCTGACTGGCACGGTGTATACAACCAATCGACGGGTCTGGGAACATGATCGAGCATTTAAGAAATATCTTCAGTCGATTCGAGCCATGGCCATTGATATGGAAACGGCCACTATCTTTACTGTAGGATTCATCAATGAGATTCCGCATGGGGCTCTCCTTCTTGTTTCAGATAACCCTATGATCCCAGAGGGTGTGAAAACCGAAAAATCAGATCGACTGGTCAGTCGGCAATATGTGAAACAGCATTTGCAAATTGGCGTGGAATCTTTAGAAGAGCTTCGAGACTCCGGCGAGTCTGTTAAGCATTTGATTTTTTCGTAATCAATGATTTCGCGATTGAATTGGCGGCAATAAAAGAACTTGTCCAGGCAAACTGAAAATTGAATCCACCTGTGATGCCATCAACATCGACAAGCTCTCCAGCAAAATAAAGCCCAGCGCATTTTTTACTTTCCATCGTTCTAAAATCAATTTCATGGCGGGGAATTCCGCCGCAAGTCACAAACTCCTCTTTAAAAATACCCTTGCCTGAGACATTGAGCTTTAAATTTTTTAATCCCTCATTAAGCTCTCTAAAACTTTTCTTTGAAAGTTGTGCCCAGATTACGTCACCTAAATTTAATTTATCGCAAAGCCTCTGCCAAAATCGCTTTGGAATTTTTAAACATATATCATTACTAATTTTTTTATTCGGAGCTTCTTGTCGTCGGCGCTCTAGATGCCGGCTGAGTGCCTCGTGTGTCATCTCGGGAAAAAAATCTAAAAGAAGATCTGCGCGATAGTTCGAATCATGCAGCTCTCTCGCGGCCCAGGCCGATAATCTGATGATGAGTGGGCCGCTCATCCCCCAATGGGTGATGAGTGCCGGATCCTTTTGATGAAATCGCTTTTCGCCGATTTTTAGTGTGGCATTAATGTTCTGAAAACTTAAGCCCTCTAAACCTTTCAGCCAATCCTCACTCAATTCAAATGAAAAGAGAGAGGGCACGGGATCCACCAACTGATGCCCTAAACAGAGTGCCAATTCATAGGAGCTTTTTAAACTTCCCGTGGCGAGTATAATGCGATCGGCTTTCAGAATCTCATTTTTTAAAACAACCTGAAACTTCTCATTATTTTTTGAAATCTCTTGAACTCTGCAGCCTGTGCGGAGCTCGATTTTTTTGTCTTCCATCTCTGAATAAAAAAGATCGATCACACTTTGAGATGAATCGCTCTGAGGAAAAACTCTTCCATCAGCCTCAATCTTTAAAGGAAGACCCCGACTTTCGAACCAATCCCAAGTATCACTCACCTTGAATTGACTAAATGGACCCAGTAACTCCTTTTGTCCTCGTGGATAGGCCTGAATCAGTCGCCGCGGATCATGGCAATCGTGAGTCAAATTACACCGGCCTCCCCCAGAGATTTTAAGCTTTCCCAAGGGCTTTGATTGAGCCTCAAGTATTGTCACCTTTGTTTCGGGGCAGAGCTCGGCAAGGCGAATGGCTCCAAAAATACCTGCGGCACCACCTCCAATAATGATAACTTGAGAATCCATTCGATTTCGCTCTTACTGGTGTCATGCTGTTAAAGTCAACGTCTCCACAAGGCTTTCAAACCGAGTTTCAGGCAAAAATTAAAAACGGAGCTCTAGACTTCGAATTTCGTGTCATCGGGCCAATCAACGAACTTGAAATACCGAAATTTTCTGCCGAATCCTCATTCAAAGATCGTCTTTGGACGGGCACTTGCTTTGAAATATTTTTAAAACGTGCTGACCGAGACTCTTATCAAGAGTGGAACTTTAGCCCTTCTGGAGATTGGGCCTTCTATCATTTCGTTAAATATCGAACCCCTAGCCAGAATGTAGTGAACTTACCCACTCTTGGCTCTGCCGACTTGCAAGCTTCAGCCGTCAGTTTAATGTATAAAAATCAAATTCCTCTGCAAGAAGCTGACAGCTTTCACCCGTGCGTGATTCTTAAGAAAAAAGATGGGAGTCTTCTCTTTTGGGCCTCAGAAATTCAAAATTCAAAGCCTGATTTTCATCTGAGCTCACTCTATCGAAAGCTCGATGAATTGATTTAGGAAACTAAACGGAAAATATTTTCTCTCTCTTTGATGAGCTCACCCTGTATGGGCAGAGAAATCTCAAAGGCTGCACCAAGCTCAAGACTCGGCATAAGTTTGATTTGGCCTCCATGAGATTGAACTATTTTTCTAGCAAGCGCGAGTCCCATTCCCACTCCAGAGGCTTCTTTCTTTGGGGCCAGCTGCTGGAAAATCTGAAAGATTCTATTTTTATAACGTTCATCTATTCCAATGCCGCGATCTTCCCAACGAATCACGACAGAGTCTTGCTCAATTCGTGATGACAGTTTTATCGAAACATCTTGGTCAGGATGGGAGAATTTAATTGAATTATCTAACAAAATCTCAATCAGATGCCTGATTTTCTTTTCGGCTCCAAATACTTCGGGGAGATCGAATGCCTCAACTTTCAGCGATTTGTTTGAGATTTGGTTTTTTGCCTCCGACAACACCTGATCTAGAGTTTTTTTCAAATCAATATTAGTCGAGGGCTCCATTGGATCAGAAGACTGAGAATAAGCCAAAAGATGATCGATTCTATTTTTTAAATCCTTGGCCGATTTTTCGAGATAGGCAACGAATTCATCTGCCTCGGCATCTTGATGCAAACTCGATTTTTCTTTGAGCAACTCGAGAAAACTTGAAATCATGCGCATGGGTTCTTGGAGATCATGGCTTACAAGATAAATCATCTCTTCTAAATCTCGATAAGCGCTCTCTGCTCGCTGGGCAAAGTCGTTCACTGCTCTTCTTTGCTTTCTAGTCTCTGAGACATCTCGAAAATAGATAAATAGTCCCTCTTGTTTAGGATACAAACTCGTCTCGAACCATGAATCGAATTGAGGCAGATAACCTTCAAATCGCATCATTTTCCGTTTGGTCATGGCGGCCATGTATTGAGCATGAATATAGGTGCCGATGAGCTCAGGGTATTCGTCCCATAATATTTTTCCAAGCAACTCGTGTTTTTGGCGACCTGCGATCTCTTCAGCCTTTTGATTTAAATAAAGAAGCCTCCACTCCGGATCAACGCAAAAGACGCCGTCAGGCAAATCGTGAATCATGTCGAGGATTTCGGATTCCTTCGATTTTTCTTTCGTTCTAAAAACTCGATTCTTTAGCCTATTCAAAAGCCCTCTCATGCCAGCTCTTTTAAGCGAATAGTCGTTTCAACTCACCTAAAAAAAGAGAGACCCCTAACTAAAGTTAGCTTTTTTGATTGAAAGAATTAGGCCTCGAGCAAGCTTCTTAACATCCAGGCTGTTTTTTCATGAATCTGGAGTCTCTGGGTCAAGAGATCGACCGTGGCCTCATCACTAGATTTTTCTGCCGCTGGAAACACCGAGCGCGCGGTTCTGGCAACAGCCTCATGGCCTTTCACTAAATCCTTAATCATATCATGAGCTTCTACATGGCCATCCATCTCTTCAATCGAAGTGAGACGAGAATACTGCTTATAAGAACCTGGCGCTAAAAAGCCCAAACTTCGAATGCGCTCAGCCACAGAATCAACAGCCAAAGCCAACTCATTATATTGGTTTTCAAACATGAGATGCAGCGTTTGAAACATCGGCCCTGTCACATTCCAGTGATAATTATGCGTTTTTAAATAAAGCGTATACGTGTCTGCCAAAAGTCGAGAAAGGCCTTCTGAAATTTCTTTTCGACTCGCCTCAGGAATTCCAATGTCGATTTGCATAAATTTTTCTCCTTCTACAACTTCCTAGCACATTCTTCGCTCCATGTGGATCACTGAAGCTTCAGTCTGTTTTTACTTTCTCGAAAGAAAAACTGAAAAAGCCTTCATCACAATCAAATGAAGTTTGGCCTGCGTCCATTCATAGATAAACCAAGGCAAGGTCGGGCGAAAATCATGAATAGCTGCGAGAGCCAAGTTTTTTCCTCTAATCTCACGAAACTCCAATCGGCCCAAACCCTCGACTTGAGTTAAACATCCTCCCGTGATTCGCAGCAAACTTCGATCGGAGCTTGAATAAACTTCATCTCTCGTCAGTTCCAAAAGTAGCAAATCGAAAAATCGAAGATAAATCCGAGCCCGAAAATCTACACTCTCAATTCTTAAGAAAATCGGAAGAAATTTAGAGAGCCAAGATAGATAAACATTCGAGAGCTTTTCGGCCGACCAAGATTTTGGAAGCGGCAGTCTTTGAACAGACCTTACATCTTTAACCTCTTCTTTGACCTCAACAGATACATCTAGTCTTGGAGCTCTCTCATCTCTCGCCTTTCGAATAGCTTCTGCCACACTTATGAGATTTTTTTGAAATAAGTCTTCGATACCAAAGTCTCGTTTATCCATTCGACAATTCAAGCTCTCCACCAGTGGGTCTACAAACTCTTTTGGTTTGCCACTGATGAGTCTTACCCAAAGTTTCGAAATCTCGGGGCTCGCTATGGGCGCTCTCAGAAAAAATGGTTGTTTTCCGTAGGTTTCAGCCGTTTTTCGAATCAAATCTTCATAAGACACCTCATCAGGCCCTCCAATATCAAAGACTTTATTGAAGGTTTCTCGATTCAAAAGACAAAGATCAATGTAATCGACAACATCCGAAACACTGATGGGTTGGCTTAAGGTCTTCGTCCATTTCGGCAAAACCATCATAGGAAGTCGCTTCACTAATTTTTCAAGAATCTCAAAAGAACTTCCTTCGGGCCCGATCACTAATCCCGCTCTCAAATTCGTGACGGGAGTCGGATAACTTTTTAGTACCTCTTCTACTTCTTGACGGCTTCTCAAATGTCTCGAAAGTTTTTTTGTCTCATTGATGATGCCCCCAAGATAAATGATCTGCTTAAGTTGATGTGTTTCGGCAGCTCTTGCGAAGTTGTCAGCGGCGATGAGGTCAAAGTCTTCAAAGCTTCCTTGAGTAAGCCGAGCTGACGGATTCATGGAATGAACTAGATAAACAGCAACATCGATATTTTTTAAGGCATCTCTTGCCTGCTTCAGTGAAAAAAAATCACAAGCCTTCCAATGAACATTCGGATGGCTCGAAACTCGATTGGATCGACTTAGGGCATAGACTTCATGTTTCTCTCTTAATTTTTCGATCAAAAATCGACCAACAAAACCTGAGGCTCCTGCCACAGCCACTCTTGCCATGGATCATCCTCCGAGTTGAACCCAAGAGAGTCTCGTCTCTTGCTGCTCTTCATCCCAAAGCAACAAGAAGGCTTTCACGCTTCCTTGGTATCGCGCTGATTCATCTGGCTTTCCATGTTCTTTGATCCATTGACCTTCCCAATAAAATTCAATTCCATCGAGTCGATAACCATGCGTTAGATGATCGACCTGAATTTTCGCGATTTTTCGAATTTCAGAGTCTACTCTAAAAACCTCAATTGAACTGGCATAGGTGACAAAAACTAGATTTTCTTCTGGGTGAGTCGAGCTGCGAAGTTGATGTGGAGGCAAAGCTTTTGATTTTTCATAATGAACTTGAAGCTGAAGATCATGAAGAACAATTGGTTGTGGTTCTGATTCTGTATCATCGGTAGATGAATCACGAGAAGAAAACACAGAGACAGGAGCTAAGTAGATTTTTCCATCAGAGGCTTCAAACTTTAAATAACCCGTCTCAGAATCAGAAAAAAATTGGAGTTTTAAAACTTTTTCGACTTTCAACTCTTTCTTGTTAACTATCCAACTTCCGGGCACTTCAAAGTTTGCAAGTAGAATCCCCGCATCCTGAGAAAATTCGAGAACTCGAATTTTATGAGAAGAGTCTGTAAGCCAAAACTCCCCTGTTCCAGGACGAGTTGAAACCACTAGGTTTTCTTTTGGATCCAAAACATCATCTAACACGATGGGGTCGTGCTCAGCAGCCAGAAGTCGGCCGGTTTCTCCGTCTGCTATGCTTGCTACGTTAAAAAGTAAACTTTGTTTTTTTGTCTTGTCATCTTCGTGAATCAGTGTGGCTAGCATGTATCTCTGATCGCCGCCCACATCTAAAGATCGAAGATACAAACTCTCGCTCTTTAAAAAGGGAAACTCATAAACTGGGGCTCTCGAAAAACCAAACCCAGTTTGAGATTTTTCAAACACAGAATAATCCGTGCCGTGAGCGGTATTGGTTACCCAAACAAAGGGAAGGCCCATTTGAGAAGTAAAATGAAGGGGATGGCCCTTAATCCGAGGCACGGTGGCAAGAGAACCAGAGGCCTTGAGATCAAACTCCACCTTGGCTAGAGCCTTTTTGAGCTCAGAAATGGCTTTTCGGCAGGCAAAAACATCTGAAAGTGGAATCAACGTCAGCGCAAAAAATGAAAAAATCCAGATTGTTCTCAAGCCCGAAAACCCCCTTAACTCCCCAGGTTTAGCAAGAAAGCTATGATTCGGAAACGGGAAATGAAAAAAAAGCCTAAATATCAGTTTTTCTTCGCCATTTTACTCGAACCAAGCCCTCCTTGGCCTCGCCCTCAAGAAGAAGCTCATCACCACCACTGAGAGAAAAAACTTTTCTTTCGAGAGGCTCTCCAATTCTCCATGGCTCTGATGAGTTTCTCGCTCGATGAATCACGATTTGTTCTGATGGTAAAAATTCAAATTCGCCCGAATAAAAAAGAAAATCTTTTGGAGATCCCGCACCCCAATTGATAGAGACGCTAAAAAAAGAATTTTCAAGATATACCAAGCTTCCTGTCGCCGAAGTGCCAAAATCAACAAACTTAGAATTAGCGAGTTGCTTTTCATGAGACACTAAGTCCCATAGGCCTAATAAATCTTTTCTATGAAGCACGTGCCTCTTCCAAGCATTTTATACATTGCATATTTAAGCCACAGTCTGAATCCGACAAAAACTCACGATTGAAAACCTCCCCGCAAGAGCGACATGCAATCGATTCCACAACATTTAGCTCGGGATCAATGGCGGCTCGATGATCAAAAACAAAACATTGACCCTCCCAAAACTCGCCCCCACATTCTTCAAAATATCTTAGAATCCCACCCTCTAACTGAAAAACATTCTCATAACCTAAGCCCCTTAAGTAGGGTGCGGCTTTTTCGCAGCGAATGCCGCCCGTGCAATAAGTCACGATGGTTGCATCTTTTTTCAAATTTAGTTCCTTTAGTCGTTCCGGAAAATCTCTGAAAAATTTTGAATCTAAACTCCTTGCTCCTTGAAAGTGCCCCATCTGAAATTCGAATTCTTTTCGTGTATCCAGAATAAAAAGTTCTTTCTTCTCTTTGAACCACTCTCGCAATTCCTTGGGTTTCACATAAGGAGCACTTTCTTTTAAGGCCAGCTCCGGAAAACCCATCGTCACAATCTCATTTTTAACTTTGATCCAAAATCTTTTAAAAGGAGGCTTTTCGGTCCACGAAAGCTTATAGGCGATCGGCTCGATTTCACAAATTTCATGAAGTCGCTTACAAAAACTTTCAACCTCATTTTCAGCCCCCGCTAAGGAAAGATTAACTCCTTCGGTAGCGATAAGAATACTTCCAAGCACCGGATATGATGTCGCCAGCTCCAAGAGACTCTCTTTAAGACTCTCTGGATTTGCCACCTGAAAAAATGCATAGCCGTTTACATTTAAAAACTTCACCCTCTCAGAATTAGCAAAACTCTCTTAAAGATCATAGAGCCGATTCTTCAACTCTTAGTTTTATTGGAATTTCAAGCACTTCTCGTTTAAAACAAAGGGGTGATCAATCGGGTACTAAATTTTAATGCTGGGCCATCGGCTCTTGCGCTGCCGGTCTTAAGGCGCGCCCAAAAAGATCTTCTAAATTTCGGCAACGAGGGAATGAGTGTGATGGAGATGGGTCATCGCAGCCGAGCCTTTTCTAGAATTCTGGAATCCGCGGAGACCCGACTTCGTCGAATCATGGCCTTAAGCGACGACTATGCTGTTCTCTTTCTTTCAGGAGGAGCGAGCTATCAGTTCGCCATGGCTCCATTAAACTTTTATCGCATGCATCACCCAGTCAATCTGGTTCATACGGGTTATTGGACTTTGAAGGCCGCTAAAGAGATTGAAAAATTAGGAGAGCTTAAGATCATCGCCTCAGGAGAAGCCGACCAGTTTAAAAAACTACCGAAATTGACACCAGATTTGATCGATCCAGAAGCTTCTTACCTTCATTACTGCTCAAACAACACCATTTATGGAACTCAATGGAATCAGTTTATTCGGCAGAAAAATACTCCAACGATCGTTGATATGTCGTCTGACTTTCTATCTAGAAAAATTGACTTTCACCAGTTTGACCTTATCTATGCGGGAGCTCAAAAAAATGTCGCCATCGCTGGAATGTCGGTTGTGGTGATTCGAAAAGATTTTGCAAAAAACGCCCCTCCAAACATCCCAAGCGTTTTTCGATATCAAAACCATATTGAAGCTCAGGGGCTCTATAACACTCCCCCAACTTTTGCGATTTATATGTCAGATCTTGTTTTCGAGTGGATAGAAGATCAGGGAGGTCTTGAAGGCCTTGAGAAGAAAAATCAGTCAAAAGCAAAGCTGCTTTACGATTACATTGATGAATCTGATTTTTATCATGGTGTCGCCGAAAGCTCTTCTCGATCAAAAATGAATGTCTTGTTTCGAATTCGAGATGGGGATGAGAGTTTAGAGCATCGATTTGTTTCTGAGGCAGAATCTGCTGGAATACTAGGCCTTAAAGGCCACCGACATACCGGTGGCCTCCGAGCCTCACTTTATAACGCCATTGAACTTCAGGCTGTCGCTCAACTTGTAGACTTCATGAAGTCTTTTGCAAAAAAATTCTAGTTGGTTTTGCCCTTATACAAACTATAACGCCCCCCGCCCAAGCAAAGTAAACTGAGGTACATTCCCATAAAGAGAAGTGCCATTTCTTTCTTGGCCCAAGGATCATTCCAATGAAAAATAAAGGCCGCTACAAACATGGTGATAATCAGGGGAATCGAAGCAAGACGCGTCGCAATTCCTAAAATGACAAGAGCTGCACAAAAAACTTCTGAGAAAATGGCTAAGCCCATGCTCAAGCTTGATCCTAAACCAATCGGATCAGGAAAATTGGCCGAAGATTCTGAAAAATTCATGAGCTTTCCCCAGCCATGATTAAAGAGCATTAAGCCCCCAGCCGTAACCCTCAAGATCAAAACACCAATGTCTGTTCCTACTGCTTTCATATCAACTCCTTTTGACAAGCTTGACGATGGCTTAGCTTCTAATCAAGCGCAAATCCTGATAATAAAAATCATGCTAAATTTAGTTCAATGGGGTCAACTACAAGCCTTGGAGGTTAGACCTGCGAAAGCGCGCCGTCTCTGTGTGATGCTCCATGGATATGGAGCGAATGCGGCCGATCTCTTTTCTCTCCATCAAATGATCTCTCTCGGCAAAAACACTCACTGGATCTTCCCCGACGGAATTCTCGACCTGGGCCAGGCTTGGAGCCGAGCCTGGTTTCCGATTGATGTAGAAGCTTTAGAGCGAGCCCTTCAACTAGGAACTCACCGAGATTTTTCATCCATCTCATCGAGAGAATTTGAAGCGGCCTCTGATGTAGTGTTTGAATCCTTGAAAGCCTCTCTGGATCAATATGAAGAAGTGATCTTGGCTGGCTTTAGTCAGGGTGCCATGTTGGCGACCGATCTCGCCTTAAGAACCCCAGGAGTCTCTCGACTCATTGCCTTTTCTTCAAACTTGATCGATGAGAAAAGAACCCGACGCATTTCATCGGAACGCGAAAATAAATTTAGCTTTTTTCAAAGTCATGGAATTTATGATCCGCTTCTTTCTTTAAGTGGAGCAAAAAAACTTTTTGAAATTCTGACTGAAGATCATCACCATGGATCTTGGCATGAGTTCTCTGGTGGACATGAGATCCCTCAAACGATCATTCAGTCTTTGAATGAATGGATCAAGGCGTGACGAATATTTGGAATGATCTTGAAGTCGCATGTGATTTGCTAAGTAGCGATGAGATCGTTGGTCTTCCCACCGAAACGGTATACGGACTTGCGGCCAGTATTGATTCTGCAACTGGATTGCGAAAAATCTTTGAGACGAAAGCTCGCCCATTTTTTGACCCTCTCATTGTTCACGTGGCCTCAAAAGAGGATGCTCGAACTCTCGTCACTCAGTGGCCAGATGAAGCCGAATGTCTTGCCTCAGCATTCTGGCCCGGACCACTTACTTTGATTTTACCCAAATCGCTTCGAATTTCTGATGTCATTACAGCTGGGCTACCTCAGGTTGGAATAAGGGTTCCAGCTCATCCTGTAGCCAGGCGAATCGCGCGTGAAATTGGTGCTTTCGCCGCACCCAGTGCCAATCGATTTGGAAAAACCAGCCCAAGTCTAGCGAGTCATGTTCGATCAGAGTTTCCCGATCAAAAGCTTTTCGTTGTCGATGGCGGTCCTTGTCGAGTCGGTATTGAATCGACAATTGTTGAAGTCAAATCTCATGCCCTGAAGATTCTTCGGGCCGGAATGATTCAAAAAGCTGAAATTGAATCTCAGCTTTTAAAATGTGGGCTCTCTGCTGTCGTCGGCTATAGTCAAGCGCCCCATGCTCCGGGGCAATTGGATGAACACTATCAACCTCAAGTCCCCCTCTGTTTTGTTTCAAACCCTAGCCCACTAGAAGACTCGGAAATTCTTAGTAAGATAGGTTTGAGTGCATCGACAAAAATTAAGCATCTCAAACTGAGCCCCAACGCATTTGAAGCCGCGCGCGAACTCTATTCTAAGCTTCGAAGCTTTCAACTCGAATCTACCGATTTGATTGTTTTTCAAATGAAAGTGGAGATGGAAGATGAAGTGTGGTTTGGAATTCTCGATCGACTTCGAAGAGCTTCCAGTCACCATATTTAGACTCTCCAGCGGGTCAACTTGCCTAAATTTCTCAAGCATGGCAGAAAACCGTGAATGACTGATCCAATCGATTGGCGACAAGATCAAACCCCCATTTCGAAGACATTTAATGATATTTATTTTGATGTCGATAATGGACTTGCCGAAAGTCATTATGTTTTCGTCGATACGAACGAAGTTTTTGAAAAATCCTCTGGCAACCTAAACATTGGGGAATTCGGATTCGGAACAGGGCTTAATTTTTTTGCGACGGCACAAAGATTTCTATCGCGACAATCTAGTGGTCGGTTGTTCTATTATAGTTGTGAAAAGTATCCTCTTTCTCCCCAGGCAATTCGAAAGACGATGTCTCGATGGCCTGAACTGCATGAGATAGTGGAGGAGTTTCTTCAGTTTTACAGTCGATTGCCGAAAGGTTTTGGCACTTTTGAATTAGCGAACCGAAAAATTCGGGTGTCTATTTTTTTTGGAGATGCCAAGGATTTTCTAGACGAGCTCGAAGCATCCATCGACGTTTGGTATTTTGATGGCTTTGCTCCTAAAAAAAATCCCGAGATGTGGGCAATGGGGATTTGCGAAAAAGTAGCCAAGCTTTCTCATCAAAAAACCAGTTTTAGCAGCTTTAGTAGTGCTGGGTTTTTTCGACGACAGCTCTCAAGTCTTGGGGCGAGAGTTCAAAAAAAGAGAGGCTATGGCCGCAAAAGAGAGATGTCTTTTGGTCAATTTGAAGCTCTCCCTGTGAAAGAGAAAAAAACACTCCCACAACGAATTGCCATCATTGGCGCCGGCATGGCTGGCACTCAACTCGCTGAGAGTTTAAATCTTCGAATGACTGACTATCATTGCTTTGAATCGGCAAATGAAGTCGCTCATGGCGCCTCAGGCAATCCGATTGCTCTAGTGATGCCTTATCTCATGAGCAAAAATCCGGAGCGCATTTTATTTTCAAGCTCTGCTTTCAATTATCAAAGAAGTCTCTACTCATCCGAATTTTATTCGGCTTCGGGAGCTACTCATTATTTTTTTCCAGAAGAAAAAACTCGAGAGCTCGCGCGAAATGTTCAGAAATTTGATTGGCCCGAGGAACTTCTGACTCAACACGAAGATCATATTCAATTTTTGATGGCTGGTGTTTTTCGAGCAAAGACTTATATTCAATCTTTCTGGCAGCATCATCGCGACCAAATCTCGCTCTCAAAAAAAATTGCTAAGATCGAGATTGGCTCAAACCAAATCATTCTCAAAGATGAGACACAGAAAAGTCTTGGAGAATTTGATCAAGTTTTTTTAGCTTGTTCTTATGCCTCTATCGATTTTTTACCCTTCTTGAAGTCCCTCACGAAGAGAACCCGCGGCCAAATTGCTTTTTTAGAAGAGGATTTCCAAAATTCTTCAGCTCTAAGTTTTGGTCATTATCTTAGCCCTAAGGTCGATGGACTTCAGGTTTTTGGTGGAACCTACAGACACTCAGATTTTGATTTAGATGTTCAGACTGAGGATTTTGAAGAGCTTGAGAAATCTTTCTTTCAGTTTTTGAGACAAAAAATGAGATTTACAAAGGGGCGCTCTGGCGTTCGCTGCCATTCACAGAACAACTGGCCTATTTTGTATACAGAAAATGGAATCTCGTGCATGTCAGGCTTTGGTTCTCGAGCATTTTCAGAGTCTGGACTTGTGGCAGAAACTTTAGTTTCTCGCCTATTCGATGAAGCCTCTCCTATTTCAAAAAATTGGGCGCAATCAATCTGGAGATACAGAACTTAATTTCAATAGCTCAGATGCCTGATCCAGATTTTTAGACAGGGCCTCAAGGTGATCGAGCACATCTTTAACGAGAGGTCTTAACTCCTCATTCACAACAGCCTGGTCAAAACCCGTTGTGATTCGCTGCAAGGCCCTTTTGGCTAAATCAAATTGATTCTTAATCTCAATATCGAGCGAAGGTCGCTCAATCGCCACAAGATGGCTGATGCCTGGACCATCTAGTCTATCGAATCTTCCTAGATAAACATTTTCTGCACCGCGCATACTCCAAAGATGCTCCTCGAGGCTGCTATCGCTAAATCTTGCTAAATCTAGTTTCTCGGATTTCGTTTCAAAAAAAAGACCGATTCTATTCGCATAAAGCTCATTCTTTAAAAGCCCACCTAAACCCGCCATAATTTTTGAGAGTGCGCTCTGTGCGCTTTGGCGAAGAAAAAGAGTCCTGAAATTGTCATCTTGAATCGACCACTCTTCAACAAGCATATTTAAATGTTCTTCTATTAAAGCTCCCGCCGCTAATAGATACTCCGCTCTTCGAGTCGCTGTGGGCGTTATTTCAAGCACGTAATCCGTATAAAGCCGCTGACCTGGGCCATCGGGATTCAAATCTTGACCCCACAATAAAAATTCAATGACGCGAAATCCTGTAGAGACGTTTTGATCCCCATCTTTCTGATGAATCGAGACCAGCAAATTTTTTGAAATTTCAGAATATAAATCAATCTGATTGATGATTCCGGAGGAGGGCTGCCCCTGAACGTAATCAACAAAAGATTCTTCTATGGGCCTTGCATTTAAATAAATCTCTAAACCTCGCCTCTCCGAATCTATTGGCCCACCATAAAAGCGAAATGCTTCTGTCAGTGCGTAAGTTTTTCTCGCTTTTGACCAGGCTTCTTTAGCCTGCCCAAAGCGCTCCTCAGAAGGCGCCGCCACAAATGATTTTAGAGCCTGATTTAAGCTCTTCACCGACTTCAGAGCCTCTTGATAAGAAAGAAGAACAAGTTCCGAATAATTCTGAACCACTCGCGCCTCTAAACGACTAAAATCGTTCGGATTTAAGGTCCTTTGAAATTCCTGCTCATTCCTTGGAGAACAAGAAACGATTAAAAAAAGCGGCCAAAAATAGAGAGCTCTCATTGAATCTCCTATCCATTTGGATAAATCATTGTTGTTAAATTTTTAGCGCATCCCTTTAAAAAACTAAAGGCTTCTTACTCGATTGGCAAAAATTGCTGATATCGCAATCAGAAGCATTCCTAGAATACTCAAAATTGGAATCGCCTCATGGAAAAAAATGAATCCGAAAACCAACGCGTAGATGAGGCTTAAGTATTTTAGATGCGTCACATTTGCCGCTTTTTCTAAATGAAGCGCTTTGGTCAAATTCATCTGCGCAAACTGGGTTGTTAAGCCTACGAGAATTATGAGAAGCCAGTCCCAAGCTTGCGGCGTCACCCAATCAAAAAAGGTGATCGGGCCCATGATTGGAATCGTCACCATCGAAAAATAAAAAATAATCACGACTGGAAGATCGGTAGATTTTAAGACTCTTACAAAATTGTAGGCCATCGCTGAACCGAATGCTCCCAAAATAGCAAGCATCATGCCATATGACGAAACTCTCATATCAAAGCCCTTAATCATCAAGACCCCCACAAATGCCAAGATGAAAAAAAGCCACTGTTTTGAATTGGCCGGTTCCTTTAAAAAAAGGCCCGCTAAAAAAATCGTGAAAATGGGAGATAAAAACTGAAGGCTCACCGCACTGGCGAGCGGCAAAATCTGAAGGGTATAAAAAAACAGAAAGAGAGAGAGGGTTCCAGCCAAACCCCGCAAAATCAAAACAGGCCGGTTGACCCCCCACGGACTCACCCCTGCCTTTCGAATCAGCGCCCCGCAAATAACGAGAGTGATGAGGGCTCGAAAAAAGACCAGCTCATGGGCCGGAATATGATCAAGTTTTTTAATCAATACCCCCATGACCGAGAACAAGAATGAAGCCAAAAGCATATGCTTTTGGCCCTTGCTGAACTGAATGAATTTAAAGCGATGATTCAATTTTTTACCCTAAAGAAAGCTCTGGAAAAAGCTTCTCAGCTCTTTTAAACCTGACTTATGGCCTTTTTAAAAATAGATCCAGAGAAACTTCCTAAGCATTTCGAGTATCAAGAAAAAGAAAAGTTTTGGGATCAGGAATGGCAAAATTTGAAGCTGTTCGAATTTCAAGAATCTTCCTCAAAAGAGATTTTTAGCATTGATACCCCTCCACCTACAGTTTCCGGGTCTCTGCATATTGGCCACATCTTTAGTTATACTCAAACTGACGTGATCGCGCGCTTTCAGCGCATGATTGGAAAAAATGTATTTTATCCGATTGGTTGGGATGATAATGGGCTGCCCACTGAACGCCGCGTTCAGAATATGTTTCATATTCGATGCGATGCCACTCTTCCTTACGAAAAAAATCTAGAGATTCAACCTGCCTCTGCAAAAGACAAAAAAGAGAAACAGCGCGCTGTTTCCAGAGGAAACTTTATTGAGATTTGTCAAAAGCTTACCCAAGAAGATGAAAAAACTTTTTTAGAGTTATTCAGAAGAATCGGTCTTTCAGTCGATTGGCGAGAAGAATATTCCACGATCAATGATCATTGTCGAAAACTCGCTCAGTACTCATTTTTAGACCTCTTTGAGAAAAATCTAGTTTATTCGCTCGAAGCTCCGACCATGTGGGATGTAGATTTTCAGACCGCCGTCGCTCAAGCGGAAGTTGAAGATCGAATGACGGCTGGAGCCTATCATCATATTCGCTTTGGTGTGGACGATTCGACTGAAAGCTTTGTGATTGCTACAACTCGTCCAGAGCTTCTTCCAGCATGCGTCGCAGTTACGGCCCATCCCGATGACAGCCGCTACAAACATCTTTTCGGCAAGAAGGCAGTCACTCCTGCTTTTTTTGCACCCGTTGAGATTTTTCCAAGTGAGTTGGTCGATCCTGAAAAGGGAACTGGCATTCTGATGGTCTGCACCTTTGGAGATGCGACTGATGTTGTTTGGTGGCGAGAAAAGAAATTGGCTTTGCGACAAGTTTTAAATTCCTCCGGCTGCTTTGATCAGATTCGTTTTGGCTCAGGGAATTTTCCGTCGCTAAGACCCGATGTTGCTAATTCTTTTTATGAAAACATCGCTGGACGTTATGTGAAACAAGCCCGATCGAAAATCATTGAAATTTTAAAAGACCCTTCTTCCAGTTCGTCAACACCATCCGAAGCTCCTTTGCAGGGAGAGCCTAGCGCGATTCAACATGCCGTTAAGTTTTACGAGAAAGGTGACAGGCCGCTCGAATATATCACCACTCGACAGTGGTTCGTTCGATTGATGCAAAACAAAGAGAAGCTTTTAGAAATGGGTGAAAAAATTCAATGGCACCCCAACTTCATGAAAACTCGATTCCGAAATTGGACAGAAAATCTTCAAATCGATTGGTGCATCTCTCGGCAACGATATTTCGGAGTTCCCTTTCCTGTTTGGTATGGCTTAGACGAAAACGCTAAGCCTGACTTTTCTAAAATCTATTTGCCTCATAAAGATCAATTGCCAATTGATCCCATGACCTCTGCTCCGACTGGCTTTGATGAATCTCAAAGAAACCAAGCTAATGGATTTACCGGCGACCTAGATGTTTTTGACACCTGGTTTACGAGCTCACTCACTCCTCAAATTGGCAGCGGCTGGATCAACGACCCCAAACGTCATGCTGAGCTGTTTCCGATGAGCATGAGACCCCAGGCTCATGAAATCATTCGAACCTGGGCGTTTTATACGATTGCCAAAGCCTTACTTCATGAAAACACGATCCCATGGAAAGATATTGCGATCTCAGGTTGGATTTTAGATCCAGACCGAAAGAAAATGTCAAAGAGTCAGGGGAATGTGGTGACCCCCATGCACCTGATTGAAGAATATGGAGCGGATGCCATTCGTTATTGGTCTTCTAGTGCTCGACTGGGAGTAGATACGACATTTGATGAAAAAGTTTTCAAGATCGGTCGCCGTCTTGTGACGAAAATTTTCAATGCCTCGAAGTTCGTTCTCTCTCAAGAGGGTTCGGAGGCTCCGATTTCAAACGCCATTGATCAAAGCTTTCTTTTTCAACTCAGAGCTCTTGTCACACGAGCAACGAGTGCCATGAATGAATTCAACTATGCTCAATCTCTCCAAGAAACCGAAAGATTTTTTTGGAACTACTTCACCGACACTTACATTGAGCTTGTAAAAAACCGCGCCAAAAATACTTCTAATCTCAGCGACCAAAACTCTGCTGTGACAACACTAAGATTTTCTTTAAAAGTTTTACTGCGCCTCTTTGCACCGACACTCCCGTATATTTGCGATGAGGTGTGGTCTTGGAGCTTTGCCAAAGAAACTGGCCTCCAGTCGGTTCATCAAGCCACTTGGCCCGATTTGAAAGATTTTCAAGAAATCGCAGAGAATCAAAATTCCGATTCATTTTTAGTTGCGATGGAATGCATGAATCAAATTCATAAATTTAAAACTGAAAATCAAATCTCGATCGGAACTGGCATGAATCAACTGAAAATTATTGCCTCGCCGAATGATGAGGCTCTATTGAAATTAGCGCTTGGCGATCTAAGGGCAGCGACTCGAATTGAAAATATCGAGATCACTGCCAACTCAGATTTAAAGAATTTAGAGTTTAGGATTTCTTCCCACGCGATTTGATGGAACATCCAATCGCTTTCGTTTCATTTTTTGAGATGCTCTCACCTTTTAGAAGGCTTTCAATGGCGTTCGCTAGATAAGGGGTTTTCATCTTTTTCTCGTTATAATTGTCATCGACAGCGCCCTTATAAACCAATTTACCCTGCCCATTAAAAAGAAAAACTTCGGGCGTCTTTTTTGCTCCGAAGGCGGCAGCAATCATCGAAGTTTCATCGACCACATAGGGAAATTGAAGCCCCAGCTCCTCGGATCTTTTTTTCATTTCTGCTGGGCTGTCGATCGGATTTTCGGACCAATCATTCGAATTGATCATGACCACGCCAATTCCATTGTAATCTTTGTCACCCAGTTTTACTTCTTTTGAAAACTTATTTCCGATGTCCCGAATGCGGCCTTCCCACTTAATCGAATAAGGACAATGATTGCATGAAAACACCACTAGTGTTCCATTTGGATTTTTAATGGAAGCCCAATCAAAAGCTTTGCCATTAAAGTCTGTGATTTTCATCTCTGATGTGAGTTGAGGCATCGAGTCGCCAATCGATAAAGCCTTGGCCGAAAGGCTTAACGGAAGGAGCAGAAGTGCTGCTAGAAAAATAGATTTCATTTGAGTCTCCTTTTATTTTTATTTTAAGAATGGGTTTATCTTAGATTCAAACTCTTCATAGGTTAGGTCACCTGTCCAAAAATCAACGAGCTGACCTGAACGATTGTAAATAAAACTTGCTGGCAAAGCGCCCGACCAATCTGGGTTCATCACCTTTATAAAATCCTCATCTGAGTCAGTTTTCAGATAAGTATAGAAATTTACTTTTTGATCTCTAAGAAAGTTTTCAATCTTATCAACATCTTCCAACATGTCGGCACTCACCAATATTAGTTCTAAACCTCGGCTCTGATATTGCTCTCTGAGTTTTAGGAGACTGGGAAACTCCTCAATGCAAGGACCACACCATGTAGCCCAAACATTTAAAAGCTTGATGGAAGCCGATGATTTATCGATTTCGGCTAGCAGGTCTTCAGCACTGATCGGCCTCAAAAGTTCCGAAGAGAATTCAGACTCTTTAGATTGATCCAACAAAGGAATCGCCACCACCCCAAGAGAAACTAGAAGCACGCCGAAAATAAAAAATCTGAGAGCTAAACTATTTTTACTCATGAACTTTTAAAGAATACTCATTTCTCCCGAAACTTGAAATGATTTAAAGTCATGAGATGAACCAAAGTTTGATTCTTTTAAGACACGGTCAGCGCCAAGGCTTCGATGACGCACTGACAGAGCATGGAAAAAGACAAGTTGAAGAAAGATGCCATTTTTTGTTTCAGGCATTTGGCGATCAAATTGATTTCATGAGTAGCCCAAAACAGCGCTGTCTTCAGAGCCTTGAAACCTTAAGCTCACTTTGTAAAAAACCTGCCTTGATCGTCGAGGACCTGTCTGAGCGCTTTGACTCTGAAGATTCTAAAGCCTTTGAAAAAAGAGTTAAAAATGCTCTCGAGACCAGGTTCTTAAACTCCACCTCATCCATCACGCTCATATGCTCTCACAGCGACTGGCTTTTTGTGGCAGCTAAATTTCTTTTGGATCTTCAAATTCAGTTTCTAGAGGGCTCTTGGGCCCAACTTCAAAAGAATCAAGACCAATGGATCTTGAAAGACTTCGTCTCATCTGACGAAGACTTTCAGATCATGAAAAATCAATGGCGGCCCTAAATCTCAAAATTTTTCTCAACAAATTCCCAGTTAGCCAAACTCCAAAAAGCCTCGAGAAACTTTGGTCGAGCATTTCTGTAATCAATGTAATAGGCATGCTCCCACACATCACAGGTTAAAAGCGCCTTTACTCCATGCTTCATCGGAAGATCGGCATTGGATGTCTGAAGAATACTGAGCTTTTGATCTCCATTTTTTACCAACCAAGCCCATCCTGATCCAAACAAGCCAATGGCTTTCTCCGTGAATTCCGCCTTGAACTCATCAAGGGAGCCGAAATCTCTTTCGATCGCCTTGAGCAATGCTCCTTTTGGAGCTCCCTGAGACTTCGGGCTTAATCCATTCCAAAAGAATGTATGATTCCAAATCTGAGCCGCATTGTTAAACACGGGCCCAGATGACGTCATGATGAGCTCCTCTAAGGGCATCTTCGACTCGGGCTTTGATTCCACGAGTGCATTTAATTTATCGACATAAGTTTTATGATGCTTTCCGTAGTGAAACTCCAAGGTCTCCTTTGACATATGTGGGGCCAAAGCATCTAAAGCATAGGGCAATTCAGGTAGTTGGAAAGCCATAGGGTATTTCTCCTTTTATTTTCATCAAAGATTTTGAATCAATCACCACAGACTATCGAAGCCCGGGTCGCTCTTCAAGTCTCGTTGGTCGAAAAATGAAAATTGCTCAAGCCACTCTTTCGGAATCAACTTTTTCGAATGCTCGTAAGATCGAAGATAATAAAGTGCCCTAAGGCGTTCGCGACGGGGTTCCATATCGTCTGGCACCTGACTGCGAGAGCGAATCTCTTTCAAACAAAGAGCGGCGGCCACAGAGATATTAAAACTTTGCGTAAAGCCATACATCGGAATCTCAAACTCCATATCGGCCATCTCAATGGCCTGAGACGACACCCCCTCTTTCTCATTTCCAAAAACAAAAATGAGAGGAGCTTGAAAATCAATATCCTCTAATTTTTTTTTCGCCCCCAATCGACTTACCGCTATCTTAAAACCCCGATCTTTAAGGCTTGAAAAACATGATTGAACTTGCCCCCACTGCTCAATCTCAAGCCAGTGGTCTGCCCCCTGCGTGACTCGACTAGAAACTTTATATTCCGGCTGCGTCTCTAAAATATGAAGATGTGAAATTCCTAAAGCCTCTGCTGTTCTCAAAACCGCCGCCACGTTTCCTCGGTCATAAATATTCTCTAACAAAATTTGTTTATCGAATATTCGGCCCGAGATGACTCGCTCGATTTTCTCTTTTCTCTCAATCGTTAAAAAGGGCCGGAGTCGCTCTGTGATTTGCGCTGTTATATCGCTCATGTGCATCTTCTTAAGGCCTACTGAAGCTTGGCTCTAGACGTCGAGCGAAAAAACTCCACCAATCTTGACCCCTTAGAAGGATTTGCCTTGGCTAGGCCATTTGCTCTAAGCTTTTTGTTATGGAAGTTTTAAAAGCTGATTTCAAAGACCCTTCTGCACCGAAAAGATTTTGTCATAGTCTTCAGCAAACTGGCTTTGCTGTGGTGAGCAATCATCCCATAAAAAAATCTCTAATCGATGATGTTTATCAGGAGTGGAAAGATTTCTTCAATTCTCCAGCAAAGAAAAACTATACTTTTCAAAAATCTGATCAAGCCGGTTACTTTCCATTCGGAATGGAAAATGCAAAAGGCTCAGATCTGAAAGACTTAAAAGAATTTTTTCATATCTATGAAGGAAAAGTTTATCCAACAGAGTTGAGCAACAAAAGTATCGAACTTAGAAATCAGCTCTATGATTTGGGATCCATCTTGTTGAAATGGATTCAAGAAGAGACCCCTGAGGAAATTCGAACCGCTTATAGCTGCCCACTTCATGAGATGATTCAAGATAGTGAGAAAAATCTTTTTAGAATTATTCACTATCCTCCCTTGGATGGATCAGAAGAAGAAGGAGCCATTCGAGCGGCGGCTCATGAGGATATTAATCTGATTACTCTCTTGCCAGCATCGACGGCTTCGGGATTAGAAGTTCTCGATTTAAATTCTACCTGGCACGCCGTGCCTGGCGATTTTGGTGATATCGTGGTGAATGTCGGCGATATGCTTCAAATGGCCAGTGGTGGATTTTATAAATCGACCACTCATCGTGTAGTGAACCCGAAGGCTGAAGTCTCTAAAACTTCTCGATACAGTATGCCGCTTTTTTTACACCCACGCCCTGAAGTTCGTCTTTCGAAAGAACATACGGCTGAGTCTTATCTCGATGAGCGACTGAAAGAAATCGGATTGAAATAGAAATCAGCGATAGCTTAAAAACTCTGCCCGAGTAGAGGCTTCCTTAAACTGACCAAGCAAGCAGCTTGTTAACATCTCAGCGGGAGCGCGAACCCCTCGCATCGCCATGCACTGATGCTGAGCTTTTAAAATTACTCCCACTCCATGAGGCTTTAAATGATCCATCATGGCCTGAGCAATCTGTTGGGTCAGCTTTTCTTGCACTTGTAGTCGTCGTGCAAAGCAATGAACTAATCTTCCAATCTTCGATAGCCCCACAATCTTCGCATTTGGCAAATAACCAACCGTCGCCGAACCATGAAAGGGCAGCAAGTGATGCTCACAAAGTGACCAAAATGGAATATCGCGAACCACGACCATCTCATCGCAGGCTTCAGTAAAAGTAGTGGAGAGAATTCTCTCTGGATCTTGACGGTATCCATCCGTCAGCTCTCTTAGAGAGCGCGCCACTCGCTCGGGGGTCTTTTTAAGACCCTCTCGATTCGGGTCTTCTCCCATAAAGGTCAATAGACTGCTAATCGCTGTCTCTGCCTTCATTTGATCTTCAGTTTGCATGCGCGCGATCCTAGACTGGATCTAGGCTTTCGAGAAGTTTAATTCCCTGTTAAAAAGTTGGGATGCTTCAAGTATTTAGCTTACCTGTCCTCAAAGACAACTACTCCTATGTGCTTCGCGATGAAAAATCGAAAAAAACCGCTATTATCGACCCTGGCGAAGCCGCCCCCCTCATCGATTTTTTGGAGGCTCGCGCCTGGCGCCCCGACTTCATTTGGAACACACACCATCACTGGGACCATATTGGTGGGAACGACGCTCTCAAAAATAAATATCAATCGAAAATTTGGTGCTCCTCTATCGACTTAAATCAAATTCCTGGTTCTGAGCGCGGCCTAAGTGATGAGGAGTTTTTTGATTTTGGAGCATACCAATTTCAAGCCCTTCACATTCCGGGCCACACTTGGGGCCATATGGCTCTTTTTTGTGAGTCTGAAAAATTGGTGTTTACTGGCGACACCTTATTTTCTCTAGGTTGTGGAAAAGTATTCACAGAGGATTATGAAAAAATGTTCTCATCTCTAAGTCGACTAGCAAAGTTGCCTTTAGACACAAAAATTTTTAGCGGACATGAATACACACTCAGCAATTTAAAGTTTTTAGAATCTCTCAATCCCGAATCTTCTATGGTGGAACTTCGAGAGGCCTTAGAGGATCAAATTAGAAAAAGTCAAACCACACAAGGTTCGACCCTTCAATTTGAGTTAACTTGGAATCCGTTTCTAAAATCTAAAAATTTGTCTGAGTTTAAAAATCTTCGAAAGAAAAAAGACTTGTTTCGATGACCAAAAAAAGAGGCCCGGTTCTTTCTCAAAGCTTTTTTGCTCAGCCCGCCACGCGAGTGGCCCAAGATCTTATTGGCTGTCTCTTTCAGTGGAAAATAAATAATCAAAATTTTCATGTCAGAATTATTGAGACAGAAGCCTATTTGGGAGAGAAAGATTTAGCCTCACATGCTTCAAAAGGAAGAACTCGTCGCACAGAGGTTATGTATGGCCCCCCTGGTTACGCCTATGTTTATTTAATCTATGGAATGCACTACATGTTTAATGTAGTTTGCTCTTCGATCGATGATCCTCAGGCGGTGCTGATTCGAGCGGCAGAACCTGTTTCTCATCCCCATCTAAAACTCCAAGGCCCCGGGCGATTTAGCCGCGCGTTAAAAATCACAAAAAAACATAACGGCTTTTGTTTGTTTCAAACAAAAGCTTATTTTATCGCACCGAAAGATCGCCCCCGAATAAAAAAATCTTCTCGCATTGGCGTAGAATACGCAAAGGAATGGAAGGACAAACCTCTTCGCTATTTTGAGGCTAATAATCGGCTCGTCTCTCTTCCCAATTAAAAACTTGTGTTCACTCAAAATATCGAGACAATGAATTATGATCAAAGAAATCGAGCTTATTGCTTCAAGCCTCGAAGGATTCCCCTCGAATGATCGAGTTACTCGAAAAGTCAGTGTTTACTTGCCACCCAATACTACAAAAGCCTGTGGTGTTGTTTTTGTGCTCGCGGGCTGGGGATCGAAGTCTTCGAAATATTTAGGAAACGATTCAGCATTTGGAGTGGCCTTAGAAGACGAGCTCGATCAAATGTTTGCGGATAAAAAAATACCGGCCACGATTGTTGTATTTCCAGATGCGACTTCACGTTTAGGTTTTAGTCAATACATTGACTCTCCGAGTCTTGGAAATTATCAAGCCTATCTCTATCAAGATGTTCTTGAAACGATTGAAGCCCAGCTGCCTATCAAGAAAGACCCTGCTTGTCGTGGAATCATGGGCCACTCTAGCGGAGGTTTTGGAGCTCTTTGGATGGGCTTTCAAAAGCCCGATATTTTTGGTCATGTTTGCGCCTCGGCTGCTGATAGTTTTTTTGAAGTCTCCATCAAAGCAAGTTTGCCAATCATCATTCCGGAGATTCAAAATGCCGGAGGCGTTGAGTCTTTCATCGAAAACTTTCTTCAACACCCGAATCCTACGGGCCAATCCTACTCCAAGTTTCTTACAATGATGACCTTATCTTTAGCGCCCTGTTATGCTCCGAATCCTCAAGCGCCTCTTCTTTTGGGAGATTTATTTTTTGATACTGAAACCGGAGAGATCAAAAAAAATATCTGGGAAAAGTGGCTCAGCTTTGATCCAGTCAATGCGGTTGAGAAATATGTTTCAAATATCAAGAAACTAAAATCACTAGTTTTAGAATGTGGAAAACAAGATGAATACGGACTCCAATTGGGTCATCGCCAGATTTCAAAGAAGTTGAATCATCATCAAATTAAGCATGAGCTCATTGAGTTCCCGGGCAAACATTCTGGTCACAGCTGGAGATTCGCTGAGAGAATTCAAAAAATGGCCTCACATTTTAATCTGAACTAGTGGACCTTCCCCAAGACTTTAAAAGTTCTTTTTCTTCGAGAGAGTTTTTTACTTTCTTAAATTTGACACCGCGTCGCCCCTTAATGCGCGCTTCACAAGTTTTCCAGTCGAGGTCTCTAAAAATTTTCCCCTCAACAAGTGAAACATAGACGGGTTTGGCATAGCTTTCTCTGATCACCTCTAGAGAAACTTTATAAGCGCTGCGATCGCCTCGATAAAGTGAAGGAGAATTTCCTGAGGCGAATCCGCTAGCAATTTGATCAGCTCTTTCATTGCCGGAGATTCCTTGGTGGCCCGGCACATGCAACCACTCAATTTTTAAACTCGGCCCTAAAGCTACGAGCGCTCGATCGATTCTCTCCCAAAGCTCTTGATTCTTCACGGCACCACCATCTTTTGTTCGCCATGAATTTTTTTTCCATTGATGAATATAGCGACTTGCACCTTCTAAAACATAGCGAGAATCAAGATAGATTCGAATAAAGCCTGAGAATTGAAGAGACTGAAGAATGTCTAGAGCTTCTGCGAGAGCCATAAGTTCCATTTGATTGTTCGTGGCTGAAGCGCTCGCTCCTCCAGACTCAATCACTTGATTCGGTGTCGCTAAGACAAGACCCCAGCCAGCGGGGCCAGGATTACCCTTTGAAGCCCCATCACAAAACAAGACGGTCGTTTGACTCTCATTCATGAAATGATTAAAAACAGAACGGCAGCGAAAGGAAAGGCAAACTATGCAATCCATGAACCCCGTGATGAAAGATGATGTTCTTTTAAAAGAGAGAAGTTTTGTTTCTGACAGTTCTTCCACAATGACCCTTCAGGGCGCCGTAAACCGCTCGATTTCTGCGGTCGCCATCTGCGTGATCGCTGCCTTTATAAGCTGGCAGTTGTCTTACAATGCGGCCTGGATGGGCCCCTTGATGGGAGTTGGCGTGTTCGGAGGCTTGATTGTCGCACTAGTCACCATCTTTAAGAAATCATGGGCTCCTATCACTACACCTATCTATGCACTCTTTGAGGGCGCCGCTCTCGGAGCGATCTCAAATGTTTTTCAAGCTCAATACTCTGGCATTGTGTTTCAGGCGGTGGGCCTCACCTTCGGTGTATTATTTTTAATGCTCACAATTTATAGAGCGCGGTTAATTCGTGTAACTCAGCGCTTTAGAATTGCAATGACCGCTGCCATCGGTGCGATCTTTTTAGTTTATATTGTTGGATTTATTTTAAGTTTTTTTGGAATGTCGATTCCATTGATTCATGAATCCGGCCCCATCGGAATTATTTTTAGTCTTGTTGTTGTAGGAGTGGCCTCTTTTTCTTTGTTGCTTAATTTTGACAGCATTGAAAAGGGCGCATCGGCCAATCTTCCAAAATATATGGAGTGGTATTGCGCCTTTGGTCTTCTTGTAACTCTCATTTGGCTTTATCTTGAGATTCTGAATTTATTGAGCAAGCTGCAAAGACGTTAAGCTTTTCGAAATCGCCTTGCGATTTCTCTATCGACATCTTTTTTCTTGATGCTCTCACGCTTGTCATGCGCCTTCTTTCCTTTGGCGAGGCCCAAAAGAACTTTGGCATAAGCGCCCTTGAAATACATTTTTAAGGGAACGATCGACATTCCTCCCTGCCAAAGTGGCAGGAGCTTTGAAAGCTCTCGTTTTTTAAGCAGTAGCTTTCGACTCGCTCTGGGTTCATGATTCTCTCGATTTCCGTGAGAATATTCTGAAATATGAGCGCTTTGTAAAAAAAGCTCCCCGCCCCGAAAGGCACAAAATGAATCTTGAAGGTTCACCTTGTTCGCACGACAAGCTTTGACCTCTGTGCCCTTTAAAACAATCCCCGCTTCAAAAGTGTCTTCGATATGATAATTGAATCGAGCTTTTCTATTCTCAGAAATCAATGTTGATTTGGATTTCGAATTTTTATCGCTCATAAAATTTATAAAACAGTTTTGGCCAATCTTCTAAACCTATTTCTTCGGCCCTAATGTTATCGCTCAAGCCTAAACTTGAAAAGACTTGCTGAATTTTTTCTGCCAAAAATTCCTGTTTGAGAGCATTTTTAAGAATCTTCCTCTTTTGAGAGAAGGCCTTAAAAATAAAATTTCGATAGACCTCCTCACGAGGGTGCGGATCTTTTCGCCGAAAAGCTCGAATCACAGTGGAGTCTACCTGAGGGGGTGGCTTAAAGGCTCCCGGCTTAAGAATTCCTAAACTCTCTAGTTGGTATTGGCCTTGAGCCAAAACACTAAGTGCGCCATAGGTTCGACTTTTAGGGCGTGCCAAGATTCGATCTGCCACCTCACGCTGAAACATAAAAACAAAATGCTCCACTTGATCAGCTCTTTCAATCACGCGCAGAAGAATCGCAGTCGATGACTCATAGGGTAGATTGCTAATCAGAGAGAAGTTTTCAACTCGCTGGTCATTCAAATGAAAATCCCATTTCAAAAAATCGAGATG
>JBMTHG010000013.1:0-29889 GCA_049436045.1 Bdellovibrionota bacterium | reverse complement strand
GCGGCACGGAGGTGATTGAAAGCAAGGTTCGTCGCGAGCGAATGGGTCACATCAAATTGGCCACTCCTGTGGCACATATTTGGTTTGTAAAAAGTCTTCCTTCTCGAATTGGAGCATTGGTTGATCTGACCCTCAGAGAGCTAGAGCGAGTTCTTTATTATGAATCTTACGTGGTCGTAGACGCTGGAGATACTCCATTTCGTTTAGGTCAGATTCTGAGTGAATCTGAGTATCGAAGAGCAGTAGAAGAGTTTGGGGCAGAGTTTACTGCTGATATGGGCGCACAAGCGATTCGAGATCTTTTAGCAAAAATTGATTTGAAAGAACTCAATGAAACGCTTCGACAAGAATTGGTGGATGTGACCTCAGAGGCAAAGCGAAAGAAGCTGATTAAAAGATTGAAAGTTGTTGAGGCTTTCTTAGGATCTGACAATCGACCAGAGTGGATGATTCTTGATGTGGTTCCAGTGCTTCCTCCGGATCTTAGACCACTCGTTCCTCTTGATGGGGGACGTTTTGCGACGAGCGATCTCAATGATCTTTACCGTCGAGTGATTAATCGTAACAACCGCTTAAAAAGATTGATGGAGCTAGATGCCCCAGACATCATTCTAAGAAATGAGAAGCGAATGCTTCAAGAGTCTGTCGACTCATTGTTCGATAACGGACGAAGAGGTCGAGTCGTGACAGGAACCAATAAGCGGCCACTTAAATCTTTATCAGATATGATCAAAGGTAAGCAGGGGCGTTTTCGACAGAATCTTCTCGGGAAACGGGTAGATTACTCAGGTCGTTCAGTCATCGTGGTCGGACCACATCTCAGACTTCATCAATGTGGGTTACCCAAAAAAATGGCTCTCGAATTATTCAAGCCATTCATTTTCAATAAATTAGAGGAAAGGGGTTATGTTTCTACCATCAAGGCGGCAAAAAGATTGGTGGAAGCGGAGACTCCCGAAGTTTATGAGGTGTTAGAAGAAGTCATTAAAGAGCATCCAGTAATGCTCAATCGAGCACCGACACTTCACCGATTGGGTATCCAAGCTTTTGAACCTGTTTTGACAGAAGGAAAAGCGATTCAACTACACCCCTTAGTGTGTCTGGCGTTCAATGCTGACTTTGACGGAGATCAAATGGCGGTTCATATTCCGCTTTCTATTGAAGCTCAGATCGAAGCTCGGGCTTTGATGATGTCGACAAACAACCTCTTGTCGCCAGCATCAGGAAAGCCAATTATTTCTCCCACTCAAGACATCGTCTTGGGTCTTTATTGTATGACTCGTGAAGAGCCCTACGCTAAGGGTGAAGGAAAATTGTTTAGTAGCTTTGATGAAGTCAGAATGGCCTATGAGCAAGGCGATTTAGATTTGAATGCACGGGTTTTCTGCCGAATTGCCGATAAAAAAGAAGTGACAACAGCGGGGCGTGCCCTCGTTCGATCTTGTGTTCCAGATGAAGTGCCATTTGAACTTTCAAATCGCACTATGGATAAAAAATCTCTGGCGCAGCTTTTCGAAATCACTTTCAAGAAAGCGGGTCAAAAGAAAACAGTTTTGATGGCGGACCGATTGAAAAATCTCGGTTTTGAATATGCCACTCGATTTGGTGCATCCATTGCGATGAAAGACATGGTGATTCCTGAAAGCAAAAAATCTTTGCTAGAGGCAGCCAAAAATGAAGTGAAAGAAATTGAAAAGCAATATGCTGAAGGGATTATTACCGACGGTGAGCGCTACAACAAAGTTGTCGATATCTGGACAAGTCTTTCAGATAAAATTTCTCAAGACATGATGGCAAATCTCGGAGTGCAAGAGTTTAAGCCGCGACCGGATTCAAAACTTAACGCTTTTGAAGATCGAAGCGGTAAGCCAGTTCGAGAGAAATCTTTCAACAGTGTATTCATGATGGCCGATTCTGGCGCTCGAGGTAGCAACCAGCAAATTCGACAGCTCGCTGGAATGCGGGGATTGATGGCCAAACCATCAGGAGAGATTATCGAAACTCCGATTTTGTCAAATTTCCGTGAAGGCCTAACGATGTTGGAATACTTTATTTCAACTCATGGAGCTCGAAAAGGATTGGCAGATACAGCGTTAAAAACCGCGAATGCAGGTTACCTCACTCGACGCTTGGTGGATGTGTCTCAAGACAGCGTCATTCGTGAGCCAGATTGCGGAACTTTAGAGGGTATTGAATTAGAGCCTCGAGTTGAAGGCGGTGAGATCGTCGAAACTCTAGCAGAAAGAGCTCTTGGCCGCGTGGCTCTCTTTGACATTAAAGATCCAGTGACAAAAGAGGTGATCGTCAAAGCGAATGAAGAAATTGATGAAGAGGCTTGTAAAAAACTAGAGCAGATTAATCGAATCAATATTCGAAGTCCTTTAACGTGCAAGAGCAAGAGAGGCGTTTGTATTCTTTGTTATGGACGAGATCTCGGTCGAGGCCAGCTTGTAAACATTGGTGAAACCGTTGGAGTTATTGCTGCCCAGTCGATTGGAGAGCCTGGTACACAGCTTACCATGAGAACTTTCCACATCGGAGGAACAGCAAGCGCAATGGCTGAGCAGAGTTCTATTGAATCTAAACATCAAGGTCAGATTCAATATCAAAATGTTCAAACTGTTCAGAACAATGCCAAAGAATTGATCGTGCTAAATCAAAATGCTGAAATTTTCATCATCGACGAAAATGGGCGTGAAATTGAGAAACATCGATTAGTTTACGGAGCAAAACTTCGCTTCAAAGACGGCGATAAAATCAAGGTCGGCCAAACCATTGCTGATTGGGATGCCTATGCGATTCCGATCATGACAGAATTTTCAGGTAAGATTCAATTTGAGGATCTTCAAGAAGGTGTCACTTATCGAGAGCAACGAGATGCGACGACGGGTCTTGCCCGTCGAATGGTTGTTGAAAACAAGCAGGCCGCTGATTTGCGACCTCGCATTTTGATTATTGATCCGGCAACTGGCTCGGCGCTGCTGAATCCCAGAACCGGAAAAGAAGTGAGATACTTTTTGCCAGTCGGTGCAACGCTAGCCGTCAATGATGGCTCTGAAGTTGGGCCTGGCGATGTGATTGCAAAGCTTTCAAAAGAAAATATCAAATCAAAGGATATCACTGGAGGTCTACCTCGAGTGGCTGAGTTGTTTGAGGCTCGAACTCCAAAAGATAATGCTGCAATTATTGCAGATGTTGATGGTGTTGTTTCTTTTGGTAAAGATACCAAAGGTAAACGAAAAATCATCATCACGTCTGAGCTTGGTGAACAAGTAGAATACATGATTCCAAAAGTGAGACATATTTTGGTTCATGAAGGAGATAATGTGAGAGCCGGTGAGGCGCTCGTTGACGGCGCTATCAATCCTCACGACATTTTAAGAGTCTCTGGAGTGAAAGCCCTTTCTAACTACCTAGTCGAAGAGATTCAGGATGTTTATCGACTTCAAGGTGTTTATATCAACGACAAACATTTTGAGGTGATCGTGAGACAGATGTTGAGAAAGGTTCGAATTAAAGAACCAAATGATTCTCAGTTTCTTCAAGGTGAGCCCGTAAGCCGATGGCTATTTGAAGAAGAAAATGAGCGATTGATGGCCGAAGGCAAAAAGCCTGCGATTGCAGAGCCGATGCTTCTTGGTATCACCAAGGCCTCATTAAACACTGATAGTGTTCTCTCGGCGGCAAGCTTCCAAGAGACCACCAAGGTCTTTACCGAGGCGGCCGTATCAAGCCGGGTAGATCACTTGGAGGGCTTAAAAGAGAACATCATCATGGGTCGACTTCTACCGGCTGGAACGGGTCTTTTAGACTACAGAAAGACCGAAATTGTCGTAGAGGGCGATGGGGATGAGTTTTTAAGAGATGTTGATGTCGACACCACCGGCTTAGGTGGTGACGAAGATGCCAGTGGCGCCCAAGCCATCGGCTAACAAGTAGAGCTCGTCGAGAGGCGTTTTTCCATAGCTCTCGTGTTGACATAGACTAGGCGTGCGACCTATTGAATAGGTCTATCTGGTCGAAGAGTGAGTAGGGCTTTTCTGTGTATTTCTCCCAGGAATGCGAGAGATTAGCCGCTCATGATGGGACGTAATTTTAATTTTTTTGGAGAGGCAGAGGCTTCTCTGGGAGATATTTGATGCCAACAATTAATCAGCTGGTCCGAAAGGGTCGCAAAAAACCTGTTTATAAAACAAAGTCCCCTGCTTTGAAAGGAGCTCCTCAAAAACGAGGTGTTTGCACACGTGTTTTCACGATGACTCCCAAAAAGCCGAACTCAGCTTTAAGAAAAGTAGCTCGGGTTCGTCTTACAAATAAGCAGGAAGTGACGGCTTACATCGGAGGTATTGGACACAATCTCCAAGAGCATAGTGTAGTGCTTATCCGAGGAGGAAGGGTGAAGGATTTGCCAGGGGTGCGATACCACATCGTTCGAGGATCGCTCGATACAAGTGGCGTGCAGAACCGCAAAAAAGGTCGATCAAAATATGGAGCCAAAAGGCCCAAAGCTTAAGAGGTAAATTATGCCAAGAAGAAGAAGAGTTTTAAAAAGAAGACCGTTGGAACCAGACTACCAATTTAGTGATTTGGTAATTTCTAAATTCATCAATATGTTGATGTGGAACGGAAAGAAAACAACCGCCACTCATATTGTCTATGGGGCATTTGAGGATTTGAAAACAAAAGGCGAAGACCCTCTTAAAGTTTTTCGTAAAGCGATTGATAGTGTGAAGCCTGAAATCGAGGTGAGATCTCGTCGGGTGGGTGGTGCTAACTATCAGGTTCCGATGGATGTTCGCCCAGAGCGAAAATTGAGTTTAAGTTGCAAATGGTTGATTGATGCAGCTCGCGCTCGAGTGGGGCGGTCAATGCAAGAGAAGCTCTCGGCTGAGCTCTACGAAGCGGCACAGGGCCGTGGGGGAGCTATGAGAAAACGCGAAGAGGTTCATAAGATGGCCGAAGCCAACAGGGCTTTTGCTCATTTTAGATGGTAGAAGTTAAGGGATGATTTTGTGGGTATGGCAGTCTTGAAAGAAAAGCTTTCATCGCTCGATAAGATTCGAAATATCGGAATTATCGCGCACATTGACGCCGGTAAGACAACGACTACCGAGCGAATGCTTTTTTATACTGGCATGACTCACAAAATTGGAAACGTGGATGAAGGTAATACTCAAATGGACTGGATGGTTCAGGAGCAAGAAAGAGGTATTACCATAACTTCAGCGGCAACCACGTGTTTTTGGAAAGACTTTCAGGTCAATATTATTGATACGCCGGGGCACGTTGACTTTACAATTGAAGTGGAAAGATCGCTCAGAGTTTTAGATGGAGCGGTGGGCGTTTTTTGTGGAGTAAATGGTGTTCAGCCTCAATCTGAAACGGTGTGGCGGCAGTCTGATAAATATCAAACACCTCGAATCGCTTTCATCAATAAGATGGATAGATTGGGTGCCGATTTTGAAAATGCCGTGAATTCCATTAGAGAAAAATTGAATTCACCTGCGATCCCAGTACAGATTCCGATTGGTTCCGAAGATTCATTTGTTGGGTGTATTGATCTCATCGATCAAAAAGCTCTTGTTTGGTCAGACGATGAGTTGGGGGCTACATTCAGCGCTCAAGAAATTCCCCAGGAGTATCTGGCCAAAGCAAAAGCAGCTCGAGAAGATCTGATAGCCTTCTTGGCAGATTTTAATGACGAAATTGCTCAAAGCTATCTCGCTTCAAAGGAGCCGAGCTCAGATGATTTGATTGCGGCCTTGCGAGAGGGTTGCTTAAACTTAAAAGCGATTCCAGTTCTTTGTGGGGCTTCATTTCGAAACAAGGGAGTTCAGCCGCTCTTGGATGCGGTGATTCGCTATCTTCCTTCGCCCAGTGATGTCGCTGAAGTCAGTGGCGTTGATCCTGAAAGTTTAGATAAAATTTTAGTCCGAAAAGCTGCCGAAGAAGAGCCCCTTTCAGCCTTGGCTTTCAAAATAGTGACCGACCCTTTTGTGGGCCAACTGGCTTATGTTCGAGTCTATAGCGGAAATCTAGAAAAATCCTCTGCGGTGCTAAATTCGACCAAGAAAAAGAAAGAAAAAATTCAGCGAATTTTAAAAGTTCATGCCAATCAAAAAGAAGATGTTGAGGCCTTGACGGCGGGAAGTATTGGCGCCTTGTCAGGTTTGAAGTTTACGACAACGGGAGACACCCTTTGTGATTTGGGCCATCCGATTCTTTTAGAGAGCATCAGCTTTCCTGATCCTGTAATTAGCATGGCCATTGAACCGAAAACTCAGGCCGATCAAGATAAGTTAACAGACGCGCTTCAGAAGCTGTCAAAAGAAGACCCCAGTTTCCACGTTCTTACGAGTGAAGAGACTGGCCAGACCTTGATCGCTGGAATGGGAGAGCTTCACTTAGAGATTATTGCCGATCGTCTTTTGCGCGAATTTAAGGTCAATGCGAATGTGGGTACCCCACAGGTATCTTATCGAGAGGGTATCACGTCTGCTGCTGAAGTGAATTACACCTACGACAAACAGCTTGGTGGAAGAGGGCAATTTGCTCGCGTGGTTTTGGCCGTTAAGCCAACAGAGAGAGGCGCTGGATTTTGTTTTGTTAGTCATCTTAAGGGTGAGGGCCTTCCAAAAGAATTTGTTCGAGCCATCGAGCAGGGAGCCCAAGAGGCTGCCAGTGTTGGTCCTTTGATGGGTTCGGCGATCTCAGATGTGTCAGTGGAGCTATTAGATGCCCAGTTTCACGAGGTTGACTCTTCAGAGCTTTCTTTTCAAGTGGCCGCTAGTTTGGCGATGAAAGAGGCCTGTGCGAAAGCCAAGGCAGTTTTATTAGAGCCCATCATGTCATTAGAGCTGGTGGTGCCAGAGGATTTTGTAAGCCCAGTAATCGGGGATCTTAATAGTCGAAGAGGAAAAGTTCTCGGGCTAGAAGACCGGGCTGGAAGTAAAGTTTTGAAAGCGGAGGTACCGCTTTCTGAAATGTTTGGTTATGCTACGGACCTGCGATCTTTGTCGCAGGGAAGAGCAACTTTTGCGATGGAGCCTTCTCATTATGAGGCGGTTCCATCCAATATATCGAAACAAATAATTGGCGAAATGACACTTTAATCTGGAGGCAGTATGGCTAAAGCTAAATTTGAAAGAACAAAACCTCATGTGAACGTCGGAACAATCGGACACGTGGATCATGGTAAGACAACATTAACAGCAGCAATTACAAAAGTTTGCTCTGAAATGGGTAAGGCAGAATTTTCCGCTTACGACGCCATTGATAAAACCCCAGAAGAAAAAGCTCGTGGGATTACAATTTCAACAGCTCACGTTGAGTATGAATCCGAGAAGCGTCACTATGCTCACGTTGATTGTCCAGGTCACGCGGATTACGTAAAAAATATGATTACAGGTGCCGCTCAAATGGACGGAGCGATCTTGGTTTGCTCTGCTGCAGATGGTCCGATGCCTCAAACCAGAGAGCACATTCTTTTGGCTCGACAAGTTGGCGTGCCCTCGATTGTTGTTTTCTTGAACAAGTGTGACATGGTTGACGATGCCGAGCTTTTGGAGCTCGTAGAAGTTGAGCTTCGAGATCTTCTTTCAAGCTACAAGTTCCCTGGAGATGAGATTCCAATTATTCGTGGATCAGCATTGAAAGCTCTTGAGGGAGACCAAGGCCCACTTGGTGCTGAGGCGATCAAGAATCTTTTGAATGCTCTTGATTCTTATATTCCTGAGCCAGTGCGTATGATTGATAAGCCTTTCTTGATGCCGATTGAAGATGTTTTCTCAATTTCTGGTCGGGGTACAGTTTGTACAGGTCGTGTTGAAAGAGGAATCATTAAGGTTGGTGAAGAAGTTGAGATCGTAGGAATTCGTGACACTCAATTGACGACCATCACGGGTGTCGAGATGTTTAGAAAGCTGCTTGATGAAGGTCAGGCTGGTGATAACGTTGGACTTCTTCTTCGTGGAACTAAGCGTGAAGAAGTAGAGCGTGGTCAGGTTATTGCGAAGAAAGGCTCGATCAAGCCACACAAGAAATTTAAAGCTGAGATCTATGTTTTGACAAAAGAAGAGGGGGGTCGACACACTCCGTTTTTCAAAGGTTACAGACCTCAGTTTTACTTCAGAACCACAGACGTAACTGGCTCGATCACATTGCCAGATGGTGTTGAGATGGTGATGCCTGGAGATAACATTGAGATTGATGTTGAGTTGATTACTCCCATTGCGATGGACGAGCAGCTTCGATTTGCGATCCGAGAAGGTGGTCGAACTGTTGGTGCTGGTGTAGTAACAAAAATTCATGAGTAATTAGGAGACGAATCGTGCAAGGTGAAAAAATTAGAATTAAGTTAAGAGCCTACGAGTCGACTCTGCTCGACAGCGCGATTCGTGAGATAGTGTCAACGGCAGAAAGAACTGGGGCCGCTATTGCGGGCCCAGTTCCATTGCCAACGAGAAAGAGTCGCTTTTGTGTTTTGAGATCACCCCATGTAGATAAAAAATCTCGGGAGCATTTTGAGATCAGAACCCACAAGCGATTGCTCGATATTCTTAGTCCGACTCAACAAACTATTGATGCCTTAATGAAGCTCGATCTTTCGGCAGGCGTTCATGTGGAAATCGAATAAGAGACAAGGGTAATTTTTTATGAACGTTTTATTAGGAAGAAAAATCGCCATGACTCAGAGTTTCTCTGAGGAAGGCACTCTGTTGCCGGTGACAGTGATTCAAGCTGGACCGTGCAGAGTTTTGGATTTGCGAACTAAAGAAAAGAATGGATACGAAGCCGCGGTTTTGGGCTTTGAGCAAGTTGAAGGCTCTAAGTTAAAAAGCAAGCCTGGTCTCGGATTTTTTAAAAAGCTTGGTTCTCCAGTTTTTAAAATTATTCGAGAATTTCGTGGAATGCAGGCAGAGATCAACCAAGAGGTTTCTGTTGAGGTATTCAAGGCGGGAGATCTGCTTCAAATTCAAGGAATGTCTCGAGGTAAAGGCTGGGCTGGTGCTATCAAGAGATGGAATTTCTCTCGCGGGCGAGAAACTCATGGGGGAAATTTTAATCGAGCATTAGGAAGTACGGGTAACAACACTTGGCCGGCGCGAACCATTCCTGGCCGACGAATGTCGGGAAGACTTGGTTACGAAAAAGTAAGCATCAAGAACGTGGAAGTTCTTTCGGTGATTCCTGAAGACAATCTGTTGATCGTTAAGGGACCTATTCCTGGTGGCGAAAATGGACTTTTAACAATAAGAAAAATCGCTGAACGAAAAGCCAAGGCGGCTTCTGAGTAGATAAGAGAATGTTATGTTGGAAATAGATTTGATTGATTTAAAAAGTGGAAAGTCTGTCAAAAAGCTAAGTGTAGCGAAAGATGTTTTCGGTGCGAGCTTGAGAAAAGATTTGCTTCATTCCTATGTGGTGATGCAGGGAAGAACTGCGCGCCAAGGAACTCACTCAACGAAAACGAGATCTGAGGTTTCTGGAACAGGCAAAAAACCATTTCGTCAAAAGGGCACTGGAAATGCACGGCAGGGAACCTTGATAGGCCCTCACCAGGTAGGTGGAGGTATTGCCTTCGGTCCCAAGCCTCGAGCCTACTCAGCTTCTTTGAACAAGAAAACGAAACAAAAGGCGCTTTGCTCTGCTTTGTCTCAAAAAAGATTTGAAGAAAAGTTGGCTTTCTTCAAGGAGTTTGATGTTCCAAGTGGAAAAACCAAAGATGCCAAAAAGCTACTCTCTAAATTTGAGAACGATAAAGTTTTAATCGTGGGAGAGATGTCTGATTTAAGCCTTCGAGCGATTAGAAATCTTCAAAACATTAAAGCTCTTAATGCTTTTGCATTGAACGTTAGAGATTTGTTGTTACATGATTGGGTTTTGATTTCAGAAACCGCTCTTGGTCAAATTGTAGATCAACTTTCGGCTGAATCGAAGGAGAAGGTGGCATGACTTCAGTGATATTGTTCCCGTTAGTGACGGAAAAGAGCTCGGTTCTTCAGGCGACATCAAACCAATATTGTTTTGTCGTGAGAAAGGATGCGAACAAGCTTGAGATTGCTCAGGCGGTCAAGTCTTTGAAAAAAGGTATAGAAGTTGAAAGTGTTAATACTCAGATCATTCGCGGAAAGGTTAAGCGAATGGGCGTGAGTTATGGAAAAAGGTCAAATTGGAAAAAAGCAATTGTTCGTCTAAAAGATGGGCAAAGCTTGGATTTGATTGAGGCAGTTTAGGAAGGTGTAGATTATGGCTTTTTATAAACCGATGACACCCGGAAGGCGTTTCTATTCACCCAGAGATTTTGGTGCGCTCACAAAAGGGGTTTCTCCCTTTAAGCCGCTCATGGAGCCCAAAAAATCGACCGGTGGAAGAAATAACAATGGAAGAATCACTTGCAGATTTCGAGGCGGTGGGCACAAGAAGCTTTATCGAGTCATCGATTTCAAAAGAGATAAGTTGGGAGTTCCCGCAAAAGTTGAGGCGATCGAATATGATCCTAATAGAAGTGTTCATATCGCACGGCTTATCTACAAAGATGGAGAAAGAAGATATATCTTAGCTCCGCAAGCCTTGGTGGTTGATCAAGTTGTTGAGTCCGGTCCAAAGGCTGATATTCTTCCAGGCTGTGCTCTTCCCCTAAGAGAGATTCCAGTCGGAACTTTTATTCATAACATCGAGTTGAAGAGAGGCAAGGGCGGGGCTTTGGTTCGCTCAGCCGGCTCATTTGCTCAATTGGTGGCTAAAGAAGGTGAAGATGCCACGGTTAAGTTGCCTTCTGGCGAAATGAGAAAAGTTAATCTAGAAAATTACGCATCGATTGGTCAGTTGGGCAATCAGGAGCATATGAACGTGACGATTGGAAAGGCTGGCCGAACTCGATGGTTGGGTCGAAGAGGACACAATCGTGGAACGAGCATGAACCCGATTGATCATCCTCACGGTGGTGGTGAGGGAAGAACGAAGGGTGGCCGGCATCCGGTAACTCCTTGGGGTAAGCCAACCAAGGGCTATAGAACTAGAAAAAATAAGAGAACAGATACATTCATTGTATCGCGACGTTATGCCAAGAAAGTAGAAGGATAATCGATTATGGCTCGATCATTAAAAAAAGGTCCCTTTATAGATTATCATCTTGAAGAAAAGGTGATGAAGCTTAAGGAGTCAGGTGGAAAAAAGATCATTAAAACTTGGTCCAGAAGATCAACGATCACTCCAGACATGATTGGAATCAACTTTGCGGTTCATAACGGAAAATCATTTATACCTGTGTACGTCACTGAAAATATGGTTGGGCACAAATTGGGTGAGTTTGCTCCGACTCGTACATTTAAAATGCATTCCGGCGATCGCAAAACAGGAGCAAAATAGATGGAAGCGCGTGCAACTTTAAAGAATATCAGAATTTCACCTAAGAAATTAGGGCCAATTGCGAAGATGGTGCGTGGTAAGCCTTTGGCTCTTGCCATCGCGCAGCTTGCGAACACTCCTCGAAAAGGCGCGAGAATTTTGCAGAAGGTTTTGGAATCAGCTCGTAGCAATGCTTTTGAGAAGCAAATTGATGTTGATAATTTGAAGGTGAAAAGTTGTGAGATCGGAAAAGGTCCAACACTTTTTCGAATTATGACTCGGCAGCGAGGAAGTGCACATCGAATTCAAAAGCGAACAAGCCAAATTAGAGTGACAGTAGAGGATTAAGAAATTTATGGGACAAAAAGTACATCCTGGCGGGTTGAGATTAAAGATTTTAAAAGGTTGGGACTCAGTTTGGTATGCTGATCGAACTTATAGCGATTTATTAGCGGAGGATCTTCGCTTAAGAAAGTTTATCGAATCGAAACTCGCTCATGCCGGAGTTTCAAAGGTGATGATTGAGAGATCATCATCGAAAGTTCGAGTGACGATTCACACCTCTCGACCAGGAATAATCATCGGAAAAAAAGGGGCTGGCATTGATATTTTAAAAGCTCAGCTTCAAAAACTTACGGGCACAGAACTTCTGTTAAATATCAAAGAAGTTCGCAAGGCGGAAATTGACGCCAAATTGGTGGCCGAAAACATCGCGACTCAACTCGAAAGACGGGTAGCCTTTAGAAGAGCCATGAAAAAGGCTATTCAATCTGCCATGAAATTTGGAGCGGAGGGCGTGAAGGTAATGGTATCAGGACGTCTAGGCGGTGCAGAGATGGCTCGAGTAGAGCGATATCACGAAGGCCGAGTTCCTCTTCACACGCTTCGAGCCAATATCGATTATGGAACGGCACGAGCCTTAACTACCTATGGAATCATTGGAATCAAGGTTTGGGTGTTTTTAGGCGAAGTTTTTGAGAAGAAAAAGAATCAGAGTGAGGATGATCAAAGCGATCTCGTCGCGTAGGAGTTTGTTTTATGTTACAGCCAGCAAGAACAAAATGGCGAAAGCAGTCTAAAGGTAGAAACCGAGGTAAGGCAACCCGAGGAAGTTCATTGTCGTTTGGTGACTTTGGTCTTCAGGCAGCCGATCGAGGTCGTTTAACATCGCGACAGATTGAATCTGGAAGGATCAGCATCAGTCGACATGTGAAAAGAGGTGGAAAGCTGTTTATTCGGGTTTTCCCCGACAAACCTGTTTCGAAAAAGCCCTTGGAAGTTCGTATGGGTAAAGGTAAAGGCTCTCCAGAGTTTTGGGTGGCAATTATCAAGCCCGGTCGAGTGCTTTTTGAAATTGAAGGTGTTGATGAAAAGCTAGCTCGAGAGGCCTTTCGTTTGGCAGCTTCTAAGTTGCCAATTAAGTGCCGATTTGTTTCTCGACAGATGGCGATTGGAGAGTAATAGAGATGAAGCGCGCAGATTTAGAAAAATTAACTACTGAAGAGTTAAAAAAGCGTTGTTTAGAGTTGAAAGAAGAGATTTTTCAAGCTCGCCTTAAGTTTAGACTGGGCCAGTTTAAAAAAACTTCTGATTTCAAAAGAATGCGTCGAGATGTGGCTCAAATTTTAACATTTGTTCGGGCCAAAGAAGATAAAGAAGCTAGCCAAGGAGCGGCCTAAGTATGGAAAGCAAAAGTATGAATAAGGCTGAAAAACAGCGAAAGATCGTCTCAGGAACGGTTCTTTCGAACAAAATGGACAAAACCATTGTTGTTCAAGTGACAAGTCTGAAGAAGCATCCGAAATATGGAAAGTTCTTTCGCAGCTACAAAAAGTTTAAAGCTCACGACGAAACTAATTCGTGTGATGTAGGTGATCGAGTTGAAATTATAGAAAGCCGACCCATTTCAAAGGAGAAAAAATTTCGTCTCTATAAGGTGGTTCAAAAAGTTCAGCGTGCGGATCTTGAAGTCAAAGATGAAATGACCGAGGCGGGAGTTTAGTTATGGTTCAGGTTCATACTCGTTTAGTTGTTGCTGATAACACGGGAGCCACAGAGGTTCAGTGCATCAAAGTCTTGGGAGGCAGTAAAAAGCGCTATGCCCGGATTGGTGATGTCATTGTTGTTGCAGTGAAAGACGCGATCCCCACTGGAAAAGTCAAAAAGGGAGAAGTGAAAAAGGCTGTAGTTGTTCGATGTTTGAAAGAATATCTGCGACAAGACGGCACTTACATTAGGTTCGACGAAAACGCTGCGGTGTTGATAGACAACAATCGTGAGCCAGTCGGAACTCGGATTTTCGGCCCAGTAGCAAGAGAGCTTAGAGGACGAAAATTTATGAAGATCGTTTCTTTGGCTCCGGAGGTTCTTTGATTATGAAAAAGATCAAAAAAAATGATTTAGTACAAATCTTAACAGGTAAGGATGCTGGAAAGTCCGGTCGAATTTTGGCGATCTTTCCTTCTGAAAATAAATGCATTGTTGAAGGTACTAATCGTGTCAAGCGACATCAAAAAGCTCGTCAAGCTGGCGCGCCATCCGGGATTATTGAAAAAAGCATGAAGGTTCACATTTCGAATGTCATGTTGATCGATCCAAAAGATGGAAAGCCCTCACGAGTCAGATTCTCGACAGAGTCCGGAAAAAAAGTTCGAGTTTTTACTCGCTCAAAAGCCAAAGTAGAAACAGCAGATGCGGGGGCTAAGGCCGCTTCTTAGAGGTAATTTTTATGACAAAGCAAAAAGAAAAAAAGACAACGGCAAAGTCAAAAGCAGATTCAGGAATCGAGCCACCTTCTGAAGGCGTGGCACCACGACTGAAGCTTCGTTATCATCAAGAGATCAAACAGAAGCTAATGAGTGACTTGGGATTTAAAAATGTGATGCGAGTCCCGCGATTAACCAAGATTGTCATCAATGCTGGATTGGGACGATCAACTCAAAATATTAAAATCATTGAGTTAGCCTTGAAGGATATCGGGGATTTTGCCGGTCAAAAGGCGGTAGCGACGAAGTCAAAAGCTGCGATTTCAAACTTTAAATTAAGACAGGGATTGCCCATTGGAGTCATGGTGACACTAAGGGGGGATCGAATGTGGGAATTTTTAGATCGACTGATTTCACTGACATTGCCTCGGATTAGAGACTTCAGGGGTGTGAGTGAGCGAGGATTTGATGGCCGGGGTAATTTCACAATGGGAATGAAGGATCATCTCGTATTCCCTGAAGTGAATTATGACACGTTAGATTCAAGCTTTGGTATGAACATTTCAATCGTCACCACAGCGAAAACAGATGAAGAGGGTCTAAAACTTTTAGCAGAGTTGGGAATTCCTTTTCGAAAGAAAACAACTCAAAAGGCGGCATAAGAATGGCGAAGACAAGTACGATAGAAAGATGGAAGCGTAATCAAGAGAAAGTAAAGCGATATCAAGAGTATCGTTTGAAATTGAAGGAGACTGTAAGAAGTCCTAAATCAACTCCAGAAGAGAAAGAGTTGGCTCAGCTTAAATTACAAAAAATGCCCAGAACAGCATTGCCAGTAAGATATAAGAATCGTTGTCAGCTCACCGGCCGTTCGCGAGGTGTTTATAAAAAGTTCAATCTCTCTCGTATTAAATTCAGAGAATTAGCGCATCAGGGTTTGTTGCCCGGTGTATCGAAGGCAAGTTGGTAGAAAAGGAATAAATTTATGTTAACAGATCCAATAGCAGACTGTTTATCAAGGGTTAGAAATGCATCTCAAGCAGGGCATTCTGAAGTGAAAATGATGTATTCGCGAATGAAGGAAAGTGTTCTGCAGATTTTGAGACAAGAGGGCTTGGTGGCTTCTGTAGACACAGTGCAAGAGAAGTCGAAAAAGTATTTGATTGTGCAGCTTCGCTACAGCGAGGACCTCAAGCCCATGATACATCGTTTGAAGCGATTGAGTCGACCAGGCCAGAGAGTTTATAAAAAGACGCCAACTCGGTTGGAAGCGCGATCTGGTTTGGGCTTTCAAATTCTATCAACATCAAAGGGCTTAATGACGGATCGTCAAGCCATGGAAAAAAAGTTGGGCGGCGAGCTCGTCGCAGAAGTGTGGTAGTGAGGAAAAAATGTCACGATTAGGTAAGAAGCCAATTAAAATCCCAAGTGGTGTGAAGATTCAAGTTCAAGGCTCGAAAGTATCAGTCGAGGGGCCTAAAGGTAAGATTGCGAAAGAACTTCCGACTAGTATTGAAATCAAAGTTCAAGGCGATTCTATTGAATTCATTAGATCTTCGGACGAAAAGCAGGTTCGAGCAGATCATGGTTTAGTTCGTTCGGTGATTTCGAATATGGTGACTGGAGCTTCACAAGGAATCACGAAAACTTTAGTCAGTGTGGGTGTTGGCTATCGGATGAATGTGCAGGGCAACAAGGTCAATATCAGTGCGGGCTTCTCTCATCCTGTCGTGTATGAGCTTCCTCAAGGCGTGACGGCTCAGGTGACAGACCAAACAAAGCTTACGCTTAGTGGGGCTGATAAAGAGCTGGTTGGTCAGGTAGCCGATAACATTAGATCGATTCGTCCCCCTGAACCTTATAAAGGAAAAGGAATTCGTTACGAAGGCGAGCAGATTCAACTTAAAGAAGGAAAAGCCGCTTCGGGCTCGAAATAGTTAAAGAGGTAATTGATATGGCAGTAAGTACAAGAAGTAATTCAAGAAAAATGAGAAAAGCCAGAATTAGAAAGAAGATTTCTGGTAGCTCGGAGAGGCCTCGCTTATCTATTTTTCGCTCTAGTCGATACATTTACGCTCAAATTGTTGATGATCAAAGTGCAGCCACTTTGTGTGCCTGTTCATCTCTAGAAAAAGATTTGAAGGCCAAGCTGAAAAGCACGAGAGATCAGAGCGCAGCAAAAGAAGTTGGAAAAATGTTGGCAGAACGAGCAAAGAAAAAAGATATCAAACGAGTCGTTTTTGACAGAAACGGTTTCATCTATCACGGAAGAATCAAGGCGCTTGCGGAAGGTGCTCGAGAAGCTGGCTTGGATTTTTAAAGAGGAGTATTTGTGGCGGTTTCAAGAAATATTGTAGAGAGTTTAGATTTAAAAGAGAGAATCGTTAACATTGCGCGTGTGGCAAAGGTTGTTCGAGGCGGGCGTCGATTCAGTTTCAGTGCTTTGGTGGCAGTTGGAGATGAAAAGGGCTTTGTTGGTATTGGCCTTGGAAAAGCCAATGAAGTTCCTGAAGCGATTCAAAAAGCAACGCAAGCGGCAAAAAAGAATATGATTCGAGTGCCCTTAGCCGGCAATACAATCCCTCACGAAGTGCTTGGAAAATACAGTGCTGGAGCCGTTATTTTAAAGCCCGCTAGCGAAGGAACGGGTGTTATCGCCGGAGGAGCGGCCCGAGTAATTTTAGAGTTGGCTGGAGTAAAAGATATTCTTGCGAAGAGTTTAGGAACAAATAATCCGCACAATTTATCAAAAGCCACTTTGAATGGTTTAGCCTCTTTGTTGAATCCTGAGTTAAGACAACAAGATTTAAAAAGATTGGCTTAGGAAATTTTTTAGTAGGAGCATGATCAATGGGACACGTACTTTTCGTTGAACAGATTAAAAGTAGTTCAAAGTTAACACCAAAACAAAAGGCAACTCTTCAATCTTTGGGATTGAAGGGGCGTGGATCTAAGATCATTCGGAAAGATTTGAGAGCCATTCGAGGAATGCTTAATCATCTTCAGCATCTTATTGTCGTAGATCGTATCGAAGAGAAAGATGCTTCTTCCCAGCTCAAGGCAAAGGGAAGAAAAGGAACTGGGTTAAAAATTATTGGAAAAGGAGCAGCATAATGACTCTCTTATCGCAACTCAAACCAAGAACCGGATCGACAAAATCAAGAAAACGGGTTGGTAGAGGAGAAGCCTCTGGAAAAGGAAAGACTTCCACGAGAGGCCACAAAGGGCAAAAATCAAGAAGTTCAGCGGGTATTCACCCCGGATTTGAGGGAGGCCAAATGCCTCTGCATAGACGTTCTCCAAAGTGGGGCTTTACTCAGAGGCGTCGCCGAGTTTTTTCGTTAGTGAATCTAGGAGATTTGTCTTCTCGATTTTCAAGTGGTGCGGAAATTGGTCCGGAGGAACTGATAGCGAAAGGTTTGGTGAGAAACTCCAAACTTCCAGTAAAAATTCTGGCTAAAGGCGAATTGAAGCATTCACTAAAGATTTCAGCCCATGCATGTTCAGAGATTGCTAAAGCAGCGATTGAAAAATCTGGAGGCTCGCTGAGTATTTTGGCCTGGAAGCCTAAAAAAACAGCTTAAGCTTTAGAAGAAAGGTGGAGAGGAGTTGAAAGAGCAATTGATTAGTTCAGCGAGAGCGCCTGAGCTAATGAAAAAACTTTGGATTACGGCGGCCTTATTAGCAGTTTATCGAATGGGTATTTTTGTTCCAACCCCAGGGGTGAATGCTGCTGCTCTTAAAGATTTGATCAATCAAGGAGCGACCATTTTCGGGCTTTTCAACTTGTTTGGAGGGGGAGCTCTTGAGAGATTTTCAATTTTTGCTTTGGGTATCATGCCCTACATTAGTGCATCGATTATTTTTAGTTTGCTCGGTGTTGTGAGTCCGAAGCTGGCTCAACTTCAAAAAGAAGGTGGTGAGCTAGGAAGAAAAAAAATCAATCAATATACTCGCTATGCGACAGTGCTCATTTGTGTGGTTCAAGCTTATGGAATGGCGAGCTGGCTGCAGAGTAACCCCAATGGAATGCAAATCGTCGAAAACCCAGGCTTCAGCTTTAAGCTTTTGACGGTCATTACCTTAACGGCTGGAACCTGTTTTATTATGTGGTTGGGTGAGCAGATATCCCAGCGAGGCATTGGAAACGGAATTTCACTTATCATTTTTGCGAGTATCGTCGCGAGTTTTCCTTCGGCCATTGGGTTTCTGTGGGAGAAAGTTCAGATGGGAGAAATGGGTGGTGGCGATTTCTTTATGTTCGTCCTCCTCGCCGTCGCGGTAACAGCCTTCATTGTTTTCATGGAGAGAGCGCAGAGAAGAATTCCTATTCATCATGCTAAAAAAGTTGTCGGCAGAAAAATGTACTCAGCATCGATGCAGTTTCTTCCTTTAAAGATCAATATGGCGGGCGTTATCCCGCCAATCTTTGCGTCTTCGATTCTTTTGTTTCCAGGAACAATCGCACAGTTTTTAAACGCACGCTTTCCTGAGTTGACCGAAATTTCACTTTGGCTTTCTCCGGGGCGTTGGCTGTATAACGTTTTCTATGTCGTGGGAATTGTCTTCTTTTGTTATTTCTACACGGCGATTCAATTTAACCCAGACGATGTTGCCGAGAATGTAAAAAAATCTGGAGGCTTCGTTCCTGGAATTCGCCCAGGCAAAAATACGGCAGAGTTCATTGATCGAGTTTTGACTCGATTAACAACGGCTGGTGCGGCTTATATTTCATTCGTGTGTGTAGCTCCATTTTTCTTTTTTGATAGCTATCAGATCTTTCTTGGAGGAACCTCTCTATTGATCGTTGTCGGAGTGGCCATGAATTTTGTAGAGCAAGTTCAATCTCATTTGATGGCACAGCGCTATGATGGATTCTTAGGCGAGGCAGCGACACGAGGTAGAAAATTTCGTGCTCGAAGAGGAGCGTAGATTTCGGTGGTGGGCCAGCATGTCGGATGTATTTTCATGGGTCCACCGGGTAGCGGCAAGGGTACCCAAGCTAAACTCTTAAAGGCAGAGCTTTCGATACCGCATATTTCAACTGGGGATATTCTAAGAGCTGAGGTCGCAGCCGGTTCGGAACTTGGTTTAAAAGTTCAAGCCATCATGGATGCCGGCCAATATGTCAGTGACGAGGTGATGAATCAGCTTGTTAAGCAGCGGTTTCTTCAATCCGATGTTCTATCTGGCTATATTCTAGATGGCTATCCTCGAACGATCGCTCAGGCGGAGAGCCTCATAGAGATTTTAAATAGCAGAGGCTTGCCTATTCCAAAGGTTTTTTACTTTGAAGTCCCGACAGAGGTGCTCGTCGAGCGGATCTCAGGCCGAATATCCTGCCCCGCCTGCGGTGCGGTTTTTCACAAAAGCCTCAATCCGCCTCAGAAAGAAAACTGCTGTCAGCATTGTGGCCACGTGGGTCTTAGCTCTCGAGCAGACGATGATGAGGCCACCCTGCGAAAGCGTCTGGAGGTTTTTACGACGCAAACAGCACCACTTTTGAGTTTTTTTGAGCGTCAGGGGGCTCTGATTCGGCTAAACGGCCAGTTAAGCCCTTCCGATCTTCAAGAGGCTTTGAGGAGGCATTTGAATTGAAAAAAAAGGGACTATTTGCCTGTTTGACATTCAAGAACTCTGCTAATAAATCATGTCAAGTTATTGTTTCAGCGCTAAACCAAAATTAGGAAGATTCGATGAAAGTTAGAGTTTCTGTCAAAAAGCTTTGTGAAAAATGTAAGATTATTCGTCGCGAAGGCGTCGTGCGAGTGATTTGTTCAAATGCTCGCCACAAACAAAGACAAGGTTAAGGAGAATTTTTTTTATGGCAAGGATTGCTGGTGTAGATTTACCCAGAAACAAAAGAATATGTACGGCTCTTACTTACATCTATGGAGTTGGTCAAAAAACCGCAGATCGTATCTGTGACGAGTTAAAAATTAACAGACAAACGAAGGCGGGAGATTTGTCTGATCCAGAGATCAATGCAATTCGAGAGCTTCTTGAAAAGAGTGTTACGGTCGAAGGAGATCTTCGACGTCAAATCAGCTTGAGTATCAAGCGGCTGATGGATCTAAACTCCTATCGAGGAAGTCGTCACCGAAAAGGACTTCCGTCGAGAGGTCAGCGAACGCATACAAATGCTCGCACACGAAAAGGTCCACGACGTTTAGCAATTGCAATGGTGAAGAAAGCTGTTTAAGGCGCAGGTAAAAATTTATGGCAGATGTAGCAAAAGAACAAACGGTAAAGAAAAAGAAAAAGGATCGAAAATCAGTTCCAACTGGTGTGGTCCATATTGATGCTTCATTTAACAATACAATCATCACGATTACAGATCCTTCTGGGAACACAATTGCGTGGGGGTCTTGTGGTGCAGAGGGTTTCAAAGGTTCACGTAAAAGCACTCCATTTGCTGCACAGGTTGCTGCAGAAAACGCAGCTAGAAAAGCTGTGGATCAAGGTTTGAAATCGGCTGTGGTAGTGATCAAAGGCCCTGGCTCTGGGCGTGAATCAGCGATCCGAGCAATCGGTCAGGCTGGAATTCGCGTTACTCTGATTAAAGATGTAACACCGATTCCTCATAATGGTTGTCGGCCTTCAAAAAAGAGACGCGTTTAAGTTTTAAAATTTTTATCGAGGAGAAAAAAATGAGCTTATCTGAAGTGGTATACAAAAATTGGCGAGATCTTATCAAACCCCGTCGAGTCGATATTGACCCGACTAGCATCAGCGACACCTATGGAAAGTTTGTCGCTAAGCCGCTTGAGAGAGGCATGGGGGTCACATTAGGAAATTCGCTCAGAAGAATTTTGCTCTCGTCTCTTCAAGGTGCAGCTGTCACCGGAGTTAAGATTCAAGGTGTGCTTCATGAGTTCTCTCCGATTCGAGGAGTCTTGGAAGATGTTGGTGATGTGATCCTTAATTTGAAATCACTTCGCATCAAAATGAATTCAGCAGAAACTCGAGTGATTCGCTTGAAGGCCTCTGGTGCTGGAGATGTTTTTGCAAGTCAGATTGATACTGGCGGGCTCTTAGAAATACTTAATCCAGACCTAAGAATTTGTACCCTTGGTGAAGGCGCAAGCATTGATATGGAAATTCAGGTCAGAATGGGTCGAGGCTATGTTGCGGCCGAAAGATTTGAAGAAGAAAATAAAGAATCAGGCTTCATTGCGATTGATGCTTTTTTCTCTCCGGTAAAGAGAGTGACTTACTTCGTAACAAACGCACGGGTAGGTCAAAGAACAGACTATGATCGTTTAACGGTGGAGTTGTCTACGGATGGAAGTGTTCGTCCTCAAGATGCTTTGGCTTTTGCGGCGAAGATTTTGAAAGATCAAATTTCAATCTTCATTAATTTCAACGAAGCAGAAGAGCCTGAAGTGATTGAAGATCGCGAAGAGCTTTCTCCAAGATTTAATGACAATCTTAACCGACGAGTCGATGAGCTTGAGTTGAGTGTTCGAAGCGCTAACTGTTTAGCGAATGCGAACATTCGATACATCGGCGAGCTCGTTCAAAAGACAGAGGCAGAAATTTTACGAACTAAGAACTTCGGTCGAAAATCATTGAATGAAATCAAAGAAATTTTAGCAGAAATGGGGCTCTCTCTTGGAATGAAGTTGGATGGATGGGTTCATCCGGATCAAATCGCAGCCATGGCTCAGCCTGAGATGGAAGAGGAAGATAAAGACTATCAGACCTCTGCAAGTGACTTTGAAGATGATGGCGAAATGGAGAAGGAATAGGTCTTATGAAGCACGCAAAAATCTTTAGAAAGCTCAGCCGGCAAAGAAGCCACTACAGAGCTTTGATGCGCAATCTTAGTTTTTCGTTGTTTCAGCATGAAAGAATTGAAACGACCTTAACCAAGGCAAAAGAAATGAGACGCTTTACAGAGAAGCTCATTAGCCTTGGAAAGCGAGGCGATCTTCACTCTCGACGACGTGCGATGGCTTTGATGGGTAATAAGATTATTCACAAAGCGGGAGAGAAAGAAGATATCATCGGAAAAGTTTTTGGAGAGCTAGCGGCTCGATACAAGTCTCGAAACGGTGGTTATACTCGAATCATTAAACTTGGACGGCCAAGACCTGGAGACGCAGCACCGATGGCGATTATTGAGTTGGTTGATGCTCCAGAAAAACCTTTAAAGAAAATCAAAGAGGATGAGCCAAAGTCTGAGGCTTCCTAAAAGAATTTTCGGCCTGCTGATTCTGTTGTTGTTAACGGGAGTAGTTTGGGCCGAGGAGCTTCAACCGGATTCCTTTCAAGGCCTCAAGCTTGGTCAAAAGGTTCCGAATTTTGAGCTTACGGACCTAAAAGGAAAATCATTTCGTCTCTATGATTTTCTGAATTCCGGCAATTTTGTTTTGATCAATTTCTGGGCGACTTGGTGTCCTCCATGTCTTCAGGAGCTTCCTAGTATGGAGCTTTTGAATCAAAGCTTTAAGGGCGAAGCTTTCTCAATTTTAGCCATATCGGTAGATGAAAAGACCCAAGATGTTGTTAATTTTATGAACCAGATCGGGGAGCGTAGTCTAAGCTTCTTGGTGCTCCTAGACCCTTTAAAGCTTGTTTCTCAAGCTCAGTTTGGAACGCAAAAATATCCAGAAAGCTTCTTGATCGGCCCAGATCGAGTGCTTCTTGAGAAATATATCGGTGAGAGAAACTGGATGGATTCGAAGATCGTCTCTCAACTAAAAGAGCTCATGAGCAAAAAAAATCAATAATATTCGATATTTCTCTCGTTTTTTGAATTGAAGCATGTTATTGCTGAGGCGGGTTTGATGGCCAAGAAGCGCAATTCGGGGAAGGATAAAAAACGTTCTGGAGGGGGGTCTGAAGTGCTCGAGAGCGAATCGTTAGTGGTTGAAGCTGAGTTTTCAACCAAATCTAATAAAATCGTCATTTGTAAAGCTTCTAAGTGTTTCGACATGGCAACTATAAAGGGTCATTGTCGGCTTCACTATTTAGCGAATTGGAAGAAAATTAAGTCCAAGGAAGCCAAAAAAGAAGGTAAGGAGCTGGAGTCCTATTTACAGGAGCTCGCCTTAAGGTTTCCTGAGGAATATCTTGAGAAGGTGAAGGCTGAAGTTGAAGAGATGGCCGCGTCCGCCGAGCAGGCGGCCATCTCTTCAGATTCGGATGACTCCTCTGAGAGAGGCTTCGATTCAGATTCCGATGAGGATATGGAAACCATCATCAAAGGCATTCGAATCGAGGATTTTTAGCCCACTTTCCAATCTTGCGATTTTGAGCTAGTCATTGGGGCCTTAAGGTGGCCCCCAAATGAGTCAAAATACCGAGTCGAATATTCGTGTTCATGTTTATCTATCGCGTCTTGGCCTTGGTTCCAGGCGCGAGCTGGAATCTTGGATTCGTGAAGGAAAAGTCAGCGTCAATGGCAAGCCCGCTGTTCTTGGTCAATTGATCGACCCAAAAAATGATCAAATCAAGGTGCGCGGAAAACTGATTACCGGAAAGGCCTCTCAAGAGGCTCTAGTTCTTGCTCTTCATAAGCCGAGAGGGGTCTTATCAACAGCAAAAGATCCAGAGGGCAGAGATACGGTGATGAAGCTTTTGCCAGCAAAGCCAAGATTATTTTCAGTAGGACGCTTAGATCTCAATTCAGAAGGTTTACTGCTGTTTACAAACGATGGCGATTTAGCGCATCAGCTGATGCATCCAAAATTTGAAGTGCCAAAAATTTATGAAGTGAAAGTTCGAGGCAAGTTCGATCAAAAGAAACGAGCTCATATTGAAAAGGGAATGATCATCGGAAACGAAAAGTTTAAAGGAGCAGAGATTCTTGATGTGCGCGATGTTACTCGAGAGGGAATGTCGAAGTTCAAGATTCAGATTAAAGTTTTCGAAGGTAAGAATCATCATGTGCGACGTTTGTTTCAGGCTCTTCAATGTCATGTTGTGAAGTTAAAAAGAATTTCTTTTGGTCCGATATCACTGAAAGGTATTCCTATTGGCGAATATAGAAAACTTACTCGGACTCAGGTCGATCGATTAAAATCCTCAGCTCAAATAGGGAGAGCTTAAGATGAATCGATTGAGTGTTGGGTTCGTCAGTTTGGGATGTCCTAAAAATCTAGTCGATACTGAGAACATGATTAGTGCCCTTTCAAACAAGGGTTTTTCAATTACCGGAAATGAATCAGAAGCCGATGTCATTGTGGTGAATACCTGTGGATTTTTGGAGCCCGCTAAACAGGAGTCAATGTCGACAATCGGAGAGTTTCTCGAGCGAAAAAAATCAGGCGACTTAAAAGCCCTGGTGGTCGCGGGTTGTATGACAGAGCGTTATTTAAAGCCGATGCAAGAAGCTTTTCCAGAGGTCGATGCCTTCGTTCGAACCGGTCAATTTTCGCAAATTGTGCCCATCGTAGAAGAGCTTTCTGAAAAAGAAAAAATTTCAAGTCGATGGAGGCTTACAGGTGAAGCCTCTGCCCAGCTGCAAGGCCACAGCGAGATTCATGATTTTGTAAAACGCCTCGAATCCAAAAGACCTTATGCCTATGTCAAGATATCAGAAGGTTGTAATAGAACCTGCTCTTTCTGCATCATTCCAAAGTTGCGAGGTAAGCATCATTCAAGAAGTATCGAGGGAATTGTTGATGAGATTCAACAGCTCGTCAGCGCGGGAACGAAAGAGATTATTCTGATCGCTCAGGACTTAACCAGCTACGGAAGAGACCTTAAAAATGGGACGAGTTTGTTAAAACTTTTGGAGGCAGTGGAAGAAATTTCAGATTTGAAATGGTATCGACTTCTCTATAACTATCCGCGATTTTTTGATGACGAGTTAATTCAATTTTTAGCAAGCTCGCAGAGATTTTCCGGATATTTAGATATTCCATTCCAGCATTCGAGCGACGCTGTTTTGAAAATGATGAAGCGACCAGAGACAGGCGAGCAAATTCGGGATTTGATTTCAAAACTAAGAGAGAATTTACCAGAACTTTCTTTGCGTACGACTCTGATGGTGGGATTTCCGGGTGAATCAGATTCGGATTTTCAGAATCTTTTAGAGTTTGTGGAGGCGAGTGAGTTTGATCATATGGGGGCTTTCACATATTTTAGAGAGAAAGACACGCCATCTTTCGATTTAGATAATCAAGTTCCAGATGAGACCAAGCAGGCGCGACTAGATGAGTTAATGCATTTGCAGTCGATCATTCAGCAAAAAAAGCTCTCCAAGAAAGTTGGAAAAACTTTAGATGTGATGATTGATGCCTTGGCTGAAAAAACAAAGTCGGGCCTTCTTTATCGAGCTCGCCATGCTGGCCAAGCTCCCGAGATTGATGGGCTAACTTATGTTTTATCTAAAGCTCCCCTAACTATCGGTGAGATTTATCCTGCAAGAATAAACAAAGTTCTTGGGCATTATGATCTATCCGCTGAACTCTAGAGCTTTACCTCAGATATTCTTTCGGATTGAATGAGAAATATATGTGGAGCAAAGTGAAGCGGCATTTTTTTGTAGGGATTTTTACTTTAGCGCCCTTCGCGCTAACTCTGTATTTGCTTCTCATTTTTGGCAGATGGTTTGACGCTCTTTTTCAGCCGGCTATTCAAGTGATTCATCGACCATTTTTCGAGGGGCCGATTCCGGGACTGGGAATCATTGTGGGATTGGTGATCATCATCTTTGTGGGGATGATGGCGCCAAGTTTTTTAGGCAAGCAAGTAATGCGCATCTCAGAAGTGATTGTCGCAAAGATCCCTTTGGCTAAAGCGGTCTATAGCGCGACAAAACAGATTTTTGATGCTTTCTCTCAGCCAAGTGGAGAGCGATTTAGTCGAGTGGTGATTGTTCCATTTTTAAGAGAGGGTTCATATGCCGTTGGTTTCGTTACGAAAGAAGTGCCTCAAGGCTGGGTGCCCGGAAAACCCGAAACTAAACTTTCTGTTTTCGTTCCAACAGCGCCTAATCCAACCTCAGGTTTTTTGATTTTTATCAATCCAGAAGAAACTTATCCGCTGGATTTGACCATTGAAGATGGGCTGAAGTTGGTTCTCTCAGCTGGACTTGCCAAACCGGCAGGCACCAGCCTCGAAGACATCAAAGCGGCATTACCAAAATCGAATAAATAATAATCTACGCGGTTTCAGCAGCAGATTTTTCCATCAACATGATGGGAGCTTCTTTCTTGTCGATGACATCTTCATTCACGATGACTTCTTTCACATCATCACGAGAAGGAATCTCGTACATGATTTCCATCATGGCATCTTCAAGAATTGCACGCAAACCTCGCGCTCCGCTCTTTCTTCTCAAAGCTTCTCTGGCAACAGCTCTTAGAGCGTCTTCAGTAAACTTGAGTTTCACGTTCTCAAGATTAAAGAGCTTTTGATATTGGCGCACAATCGCATTTTTTGGCTTTCTAAGAATATCAATGAGTGCATCTTCATCGAGTTCATTGAGAGTCGCAACAACTGGCAATCGACCGATGAATTCGGGAATCAAGCCAAATCGAATTAGATCAGTAGGCTCAATCTTCTCTAAAAGTGCTCCCACTTTTCGGTTTTTCTTGGATTCAATTTTGGCACCAAAGCCCATTGATTTGCTTCCAATTCGACGTCCGATGATTTCATCAAGGCCTACAAAAGCCCCACCGCAAATAAACAAAATATTGGTGGTATCGACTTTTAAGAATTCCTGTTGAGGATGCTTTCTTCCACCTTTGGGAGGAACATTCGCCATGGTTCCCTCTACAATTTTTAAAAGCGCCTGCTGAACTCCCTCGCCACTGACGTCACGAGTGATGCTTGGGTTTTCACCTTTTCTCGAAATCTTATCAATCTCATCAATATAAACGATGCCTCGTTGAGCTTTTTCAACATCATAGTCAGCCGCTTGAAGAAGGTTGAGAATAATATTTTCAACATCTTCTCCAACGTATCCCGCTTCTGTGAGAGTGGTGGCATCAACGATCGTAAAGGGCACCTTCAACAAGCGAGCTAAAGTCTGCGCCAGAAGAGTTTTTCCTGATCCCGTTGGACCGATCAAAAGAATGTTACTCTTTTGCAACTCAACTTCGTCTTTACTTCCTGTTTTTGAATTCAGTCGTTTGTAGTGGTTGTGAACAGCCACTGATAAAATTCTTTTGGCCCGCTCTTGCCCGATTACGTAATCATCTAAAACTTTTTTAATTTCTGCCGGCTTTGGAACTTTGGCAGTTTCAGGAGATGATTCTGCAGCATCATATTCTTCTGCGATAATGTCATTACAAAGCTCGATACATTCATCACAAATATAAACGCTTGGACCAGCGATCAATTTTTTGACTTCACTTTGGTGTTTTCCACAAAAAGAACAACAAAGATCAACATTCCTGTCGTCGTCTTTTCGGCTCATCATGAGTTCCCCCGTTCTTCGTTATTGCTAATCACTAAGCTCTTTTTTGCTCTTTTTTGACCACTTCGTCTTGTTTCTCGACGATTTTATCGATCAAGCCATAACCAAGAGCCTCTTGGGTCGTCATAAAATAATCACGATCCGATGTTTTAATTATATCATCTACGCTTTGACCGGTGTGGTTTGATAAAATTTCACTCAGGAGCTTTTTGAGTCGCAAAATCTCTTTTGCCTGAATTTCTACGTCTGAAGCTTGACCGCGAGCTCCGCCAAGAGGCTGATGAATCATGATTCTAGAGTTCGGCAGCGAAAATCGCTTGTTTTTAGCTCCTGCCGCCAAAAGAACCGCCCCCATCGAAGCCGCTAAGCCTAAGCAAATCGTATTCACTTCAGGCCGCACGTATTGCATCGTGTCATAGATGGCCAGCCCTGCGTCAATCGAGCCGCCGGGGCTATTGATATACAGAAAAATATCTGAATCAGGATCTTCAGACTCTAAAAAAAGAAGCTGAGCCACGATGAGATTGGCCACTTGATCGTTGACCTCAGTTCCCAAGAAGATGATTCGATCTTTTAAAAGTCTTGAATAGATATCGTACGAACGCTCGCCTCGAGGAGTTTGTTCCACCACCATCGGCACGAGATAATTAGAAATAGTCATAATAATTAACCCTCAAGTTTTATCGTAGCCTTTGAGAGGGCATAATCAAGCGATTTCTCATCTCGGATATCCATTTTTAATCGATCCATTCTAGAAGTCGCTTCATTTTCTTCTTTTTGAGAGTAGTAGGCTTCAATTTCTGTTAAACTATATCCAGTTCGATCGGCGGTTTTTTGCAATCGTGATTTGACATCTTCATCAGTGACATTGATCTCTTCTTGTCGAGCAATCTGATCTAAAATGTAAGCCAGTTTAATTTGATGTTCAGCCGCTTTTGAGGCTTCTTCGAGCAGCTCTTTTTGTTGAGTTTGAATCTGCGCTTGAGTGAGCCCCATTCGCATCAAATTCTGAATATTGTCTCTCAATAATGACTCGCCCGTCATTTGTCGCTGTCGAGCGCTAATCTCAAACGGATATTTTTCAACGAGAGCCTTGCCAATCGCGTCTCGTCGAGCGCGCTCGATTCGAGAAATCTCTGCATTTTTTAGATCCGAGCTGATTTTTTCTCGAAGCTCTTCAATTTTTGAAAGCGAAGGGTCGACTTGTTTTAAAAACTCATCATTGACTTCTGGTAGGCGCTTTTCAAGAATTTCTAAAACTTCTAACTGAAATTCAACTTCTTGGCCCCGAATCTCTTCAATGGGGTGAGAGTCACCAAAATTCACCTTGAGAGTTTTGACCTCTCCAACTTTCATTTCAGGAAGGGCTTTTTCAAAATCTTCAAGAACTTGAGATTTTCCTAAAACTACTTGCTGACGATCGGTGCTCGCTTTTTCAATTTTTTGACCATTTACGGATCCTGTATAGCGAATGCTGACAGAGTCATCAGCTTTGACTTGGCTTCGCTGAGCGGGCTCAAGAGCTTCATAAGTGGCAAAGCTTTCTCGAATCGATTCGATTTCACGATCGACGTCTTCACTGCCAATTTCTTTTTCTTTTGGAATGGAGATAGAAATTGATGAGCAATCCACGGATGGAACTTCGGGTTTGAGATCGAGCTCGGCTTCAAATCGAAAAACTTGATTTTCTGCTGGGGAATCTACAGCCACCAATTTGGGGGGCAAAATAATGTGAAGTTCATATTTTCGAATCGCTTCTGATAGCCCTTCACTGATGAGCCTCTCGCCGATATAGGAGGAGGCGTCTTCTTTATACATTTTTTTAATCACGGCCAGCGGAGCTTTGCCTTTTCGAAAACCTTGAATTTTGGCGTGTTTCGCAACGCTTGAATAGTAAGCTTCGAGTTGGGCGTTTACTCTTTCAGGGGGAAGTTCCACGCTGATTTTTGCACTAACAGAGGAGGTTTTATCGAGTCTTTCTTTCATAGCTATAGGCTCTAAAACGCATTTGAGGCCATGTCGAGGTCAGAATTTTTGAAAATTCCTTTCATTGTTTTTGACCATAAAGATGGTTATCTAGGGTGCTTATTTAGCTGAGCTTAGAGCTCGTCTCTTGACTTTTTATACTCTGAAAATTTTGCAAGCTTTAGGGCAAAGAAGGCCTGAATTTTTAGAAATCAAATCAAAAAAGCGAGTGTTTATGGACTGGCATCATAATTGCAACCTCTTGGTTGAAAAGGAGATCGAGATGAAAAAATTTATAATTTTAACAGCCATTTTAAGTCTTAATTTAACATTGTTAACTGGATCTGATGCTTTTGCTCGGCAAAACTATCAAATCTCTGGTGAAAATTCTAAAAACAAAACTGTTGTATTAGGAGAGCCTCTTCAACCAGGGTCTAAATCGTTTCATCAACCAGCAGATTCTAATGATGAGCCTTCAGAAGCTGCTTCAATCGC
>JBMTHG010000012.1:0-29909 GCA_049436045.1 Bdellovibrionota bacterium | reverse complement strand
GTTCGAACCAAAGCCCTGGGAAGACGAATGAAACAGGCTGGCCGAAAAGGCTTGGATGGAATGTCTTGGATGGGTCAAAAGTGCTCAACCGCCCTAAAATGGCTAAAACCCAATCACCAACAAGATACCTATTATCCTCCATTTTAAGAGCCACACCGCGATCTAAGTCAGATTCATACTTAAGAAGGTTGAGACAGGATCACCACCCATGTTAAGCGCTTAGCCTTTGTGAAAAGACTTCTATTACATTTCTTAGTGGGTGCTGCGGGGCTTTCAGGGCTCTCGTTGATCTTTGAAAAAAGCCTTTGTGCGGCGGAGGAAGAAAATTCTTGGCGAGCTCCACTTTGGATTCACACTCTGGAACTTCCTCGTGAGCTTGGTGAAAAGCCCATCTTTGAAAGCTCTACTTTTGTTTTAAGTGGTGAGCAAAATGAAGAGAATTTGAGCCTTTTAATCGAGAGGCGAAACAACTTGGTTTACATCACGCGACTGGTGGAGCGGCCCAACCCGGGCCTCGTTTTAAATCGTTGGAAAGAAAATTTTCTGAAGAATCATAAAATTCGAAAAGATCTTCAGTTTGGCGATTTGGGCGTCGATATCATCAGCCGATTTGAAGATCATCCGCTCTTGCCATCATTAGAATTGTATCGAAAGAAATTTCAAATTTTTTGGGATAATCCAGATCGCTTAGAAATTTTTTCATCAGAGCTCGTGCTTCCAAGACAAGTGATCACGGAGTCAATTCAAGAGGGGCTTCCGATTGTCAATAAGCACTCGGTTGTCAAGATGGATGCCCCAAATTGGGAACTATTTATCGGCCTTTTGTTCATCAGCCATGCGATCGATGTGGAATCTGAAACACCCATCACTCAATATTTTGAAGTTCCAGATCATCAGCTCGTGGCGCTCGTTGGAATTCTAGATCGAAAAAATCCCTCTTATCAACTCATAGCAGAGCTATCGCTCGATCAAAATCGCTTTCGGCTTCAGCCTCTAAATGATGAAAAACTATCGAAAGATTTAGCACAAATTTTTTTGCTCAAGGATTTTGAACACGGCTTGAATAAATTGAATCTCTCCAAAGTTTCAAAACTTTTCAAACTTGAGCAAATCAAAACAAACAATAGTTTGACGAAACTAAAAACACCCATCGACAGTCGAATTCATTTTTACTCCATGCGAAAAAAAGAACCAGCGCTAGTTCGAGAGTTTCTAGGATCTCTCGAACAGTTGTGGGCCTCAAAACATAAAGCTGTTAGTAAAGAGGTTGGCTTTTCACCCTCGGAATTACTTTCACTCATTCAAGATTTTCACATAGGCAGCGTTCGCCTCGATGAAAACTCAAAAAGCTGCCGATCTTTTATGGGCGAGATTTCTGCTTTATCGGGCGATTCTAATTCTATAAGAAATAAAAAATAAGATTCTTGAGTTTGATCTGAAAGAAAGATTCACTATTCGTAATGAATGACAACTGGAAAGATGAACTTCAGTCGGCTTTTCTTTATCGAACTTTGGCTGAGGTAGAAAAGAACTCTCCTCAATCAAGATTATTTAGTCAGCTCGCCGAAGAGGCTGAAAATCAAGCGCGCATCTGGGTCGACCCCCTTCCCGCTTGGTCTCCGAACCTGAGACTTAAGATCATCTCGAGGCTGATTAGAATTCTTGGCCCAAAACCGATTCTTCCCCTTCTCGCCGCCCATAAAGTAAGAGGTCTTTCGATCTATACTCATCCTCTGGCGACTCACTTAAAAGCGCAATCGACTGAAGAAATCGGAAGTCGGCATCGGCATCATTCTAATGGTGGAAACTTACGAGCGAGCATCTTTGGCATCAATGACGGTATGATTTCTAACACGCTTTTGATTCTCGGCTTTGCGGGAGCCGCAATGGAAAATGACGACATTCTACTCGCTGGCACGGCTGGCCTTTTGGCCGGTGCTTTCTCAATGGCGGCTGGAGAATATATTTCGGTGCGATCACAAAAAGAGATGCTTGAGAGTCAGATCGCCCTTGAAAGAGAAGAGCTCGAGAAATATCCAGAAGAAGAAGCGGGTGAACTCGCTCTGATTTATACGGCCAAAGGAATGGACCCTCAAGATGCAGAAAAGCTTGCTCAAAAACTCATACAAAATCCAGAGCTCGCCCTAGAGACTCTCGCAAGAGAAGAAATCGGACTCGATCCAAAGAATTTAGGCTCCGCAACTCAAGCGAGTTTGTTTTCATTTGGCTTTTTTTCTTTAGGCGCATTTGTTCCCCTGCTCCCGCTTTTTCTGATCAAGATGCCGACAGCCCTTCATATCAGTCTCTTATTGTCGGGCATTGGTCTGTTTTTGACGGGTGCCTTCACAGGTTTTTTTACAGGACGAAACATCTGGTATGGAGCCTTTAGAATGTTGTTTATTGGGGTTTTAGCGGGTCTAGCGATTTATGGGGTTGGCTGGCTTTTTGGCCATCAGGTTGTCTAAATCTTAACCAGAAGAAAATGTTTAATCTTTGAAAATCGAGCTAACGTAGAGGGATGATCGCGCGTTATTTGGCGCCTTACTCTAAGCGAAACTGCCTGCAGCTTTTAGAAGACTTTCGCGACTTTCAAGAGGTAGCCCCCGGTCCTATTGAAGATAGTGTTACACTGGATTTCGGAAACCGAGATCCCCATCTTTTCTTTTCATTTTTGATTCACGGAGACGAGTTTGGCAGCTTTCCGGCAGTGAATTTTTTCATTCGTGAGGCTCTTAAGAAAAAACCACGCTATGAAGGTAAGATCAGTTTTATTCTAGGAAATCCATTGGCGACCAGCGTTGGAGAGCGATTCATCGATGAAGATTTGAATCGAGTCTTTTTCTCAGATCTCTCTGGAAAAGACCTTAGCTATGAACGAAGGCGCGCCTTCTCCATTCAGCAGGCTTTAAAGAATGCCGATTTTCTTTTAGATTTTCATCAAACTCGCGAAGCTTCGCCTTCTAGTTTTTTTATTTTTCCGTTTGATACCTTATCTTATTTTTGGGCGAGAAGTATTGGCGGCGCATCTTTTTTTGTCACTCAAGAGCCAAAATCTTATTTTTCAGCGGGCTTCTATTCCATTGATGAATACTTCAGAGATTTAAACAAGCCATCCTTGTGCCTTGAGCTTGGCAAAAAGGGTTTTTCTTCAGATGCTTTTTTCATCACACTTTCTCGACTTCATCGGGCACTAGCTGTCGCACGAAAGAGACGAAAGAGCTTTTCTGGCTTTCTTGAGACGGTCATTCGATCATCTGAGTTTAAGTTTCTGAAGCTCACCCAGTCTGTCTCGTTTGAAAACTCTAAGGATAGTTTAAAACGCGGTTTCTATAATTTTAAGAAAGTTCAGCGCGGTGCCCTCTTGGGAAAGAGAGAAAATGGAGAGCTGATTCGCAGCCCTCTAAAGGCTTTTACGCTTTTTCCTAAATACTTGGGATCAAACAAAAACTTCAATGAAATGACCTGCTTATCAAGCCCCATGTTAATGCTCGCCGAAGAGCTCGCTGAGCATCCATTGGCTCTCTATCAGGGCGAACTCGAAAATACTAGATCATCAAGAGAACTTCAGCTATTCCATTGAAATGGTGTTGAATTCCACTTTGAAATTTATCGCATTTAGCTTTGATCTTTGTTTTTCTGGCAAAGTTCTGCATCACCATCATCGCCATCATCATTAATTTTTTTCACTTAGTTTTCTTTTTTTAAATTTTTACAAATTGTTTCATTGGAATTTTTATGCGTTTATTGGCGATTTTTTTATTGAGTATCTTCATATTAAGAGCCGAGGTCTTAGCGGACTCAAGCTCAAACAGACTTCAACCTGTGGATTTTGGCTTGTCGGGGCTAAGATTTGCGATGGTCGGCGGCTCGGTGGCTGCTGGCGGTCTTTTTGAATTTGATGCGTCTAGCATGCAAGCAATTGTTGTCGGCTCAACGGCGGGGGGACTTTCAGCGACTCTTATGTTGCTTCACCCTCAACTCGTCACCTGGCTAAGCTCCAAAGGCCTCATCAAATTCGATCGAGAGAAAAATGCAGGCTTCATCGAAATGCACTTCAAAGAGTTTCTCGTCTCATTCGCGTTTAACTATAGTGTTCAAATCGCTTCGGGCTTGGTTGGACTCTCCGATCATGGTCTTTCTCCTCTGCCGCCTGCGATCATTGCGCTGATCGCACTTCCGACCCAAGGCGTATGGGAGCTCAGCATTTCACGAACGACGCAGGAGCTTTTGCAAATTTTTCCCGCGCGCAGCCCATCGATTTGGATGATGAGCAAGTTTGCGATCATCACCAATTCGGCGATATCGACCTTTGCGTCTGTGAGCACGATGTTGGGCGCAGAGTGGACGACTTATCTTTTGGCTGGCATAGGAATTAGCGGCTTTGCCAGCTTTGGCCTCAGCTGCACCTCTTATGGAAAGTGCTTAGTAAAAAAGCTTTATTCTGGCTGCCAGACACGACTACGAGGCCTGAAGAAAAGTCTCGAGCCCAAGATCAAAGACGAGTAAGAAATAAAGAGTGAAATCAAAGGGTTTATTTATCAGTTTTGAAGGCGCCGAGGCTGTTGGAAAATCGACTCAAATCAAGCGTTTAAAAAAACGCCTAGTAGCTGAAGGTTTTAATGTTTGCTTAACTCGTGAGCCTGGCGGAACAGATTTAGCTGAGAATTTGAGACGCATTTTAAAGAGCAAAGACATGAGCCCTCTCACAGAACTATTTTTGGTCGAGGCCGGCCGCTCCGACCATGTTGAAAAAGTGATCATGCCAAGATTGAAGCGCGGTGAGATCGTATTGTGCGACCGCTTCGTGAGTTCATCACTTGTATATCAGGGAATTGTTGGTTGGGTGAATTTAAAAAAAGTCGCCGAGATGAACGAACTCGCAAGTGCTGGAGTGACCCCTGATCTTTGTTTTTGGTTTGATCTTGATAGCTCTGAACTCTTTCGACGTCTCAAGCAGAGAGCGGGAAACAAAGATCGATTTGATTCTAGATCGAAAAGCTTTCATCAAAAAACTTTAGAGGCCTATCGAAAATTAGCACGGCAAAGCAACAAACCAAAACTCATACGATTAGACGCTGAGCAATCAGAAGATTTGATTCATCAAGAAATTTATTCCAAGGTCATGGCAAAATTGGGCAAGAAAAAGAGTGGTCGATGATTGAGATTCTTTTAGAGAAAAAAAACTTTCCAAGCCCCTTGATTATTGAAGGTGAAGATCACGCCGATTGGATCGATCGAATAGCAAAAAAATCACTCTGTCAGGATCGATCAGCTTGCGGCGAGTGTTCCAACTGCAAACTTTTCAATTCAAAAAATCATCCGGATTGGATTCAAATAGATGGCAGCATTAAAATGGAAGAGTTAAGAGATCAACTCTATGAGCTTCAGCGCCGTCCTTTTCAATCACATAGCCGAGTTTTTAGTATTTCAGATTTTCAAAAAGCGAATAATAATATTCAAAACGCGCTCCTGAAAACTCTAGAGGAACCAAAAAAAGATTGGGTGATTCTCTTAGGAAGTCTGAGCTCATCAAAAATTTTACCGACGATTCAATCCAGATGTCTCAAAATCAAATTGCCCGTCAAAATAAAAAAAGATTTCAGTGAAAATTCCAGTTACGGCTTATTCTCTCAGATCGAAAGTGGCTTTGACCTTCAAGGCTTTCAGAGCCTCGAGGAAGTATTTAAATCCAAGGAAAAAAGTAAGGCTGCTTGGACTGAATTGTTAGAGATAGCCTCTGGTGCTGGATACCCTGGATTTTGGTCTCATTTAGCACCTGAGCTTCATGATGCTTTAAATCTCTTAGATCGAAACCTCAATCCGAAAATTCTTTGGGAGAAAGCTTGGAATGCTGCCAATCAAAGTTATTGATAGTCACACTCATTTATCTTCACCCGATTTTAATGATGATCGCCGAGAGGTCTTAACTCGCGCAAAAGAAGTCTGCTCTTATATGATCGACATCGGAGCTGGCACAGCCAAAAACGCTCACTTATCGGCAAAAGACTTGGCAGAAGCCGAAGACTCTATTTTTTTTACAGCAGGCGTTCACCCCCATGATGCGGGAGATCTCGGTCGTAACTCTCAACTTAGAAGCGAGATTGAAAATTTGCATGAGCACCCCAAGTGTGTCGCGGTGGGTGAATGTGGCTTAGATTATTTTTACGAGCACTCCTCTCGCGAAGATCAATTTGAATGTTTTCAATGGCAAATTCAAAGAGCATCAGATCTCAAACTTCCATTGATGATTCATACCCGAGAGGCTGAAAACGACACCATGGAGCTTCTTCGGGACTACCACGGCAAAGCGATTTTCCATTGCTTTACAAGTTCGCAAAAACTCGCGGATTTTGGAGTTTCAAAAGATTTTTTTATTTCTTTTTCAGGCATTGTGACTTTTAAAAAAGCAACAGACCTTCAAGAGGTTGCAAAAAATACTCCCCTCAAAAATATTTTGATCGAAACAGATTCTCCCTATCTTGCACCGGTGCCTTTGCGAGGAAAAAGAAACGAAAGTTCCTACATCGAGCATACTGCTCGTTTTTTAGCGGATTTAAAAGGCATCCCTTTAGAAGAATTTTGTCGCGCTACGAGTGAGAATGCTCTTCGATGTTTTTCGAAGATTCAGGCTGTTTCTTGAGCTTCATCAACCAGATAAAGCAGATCATGACAGTGAGAAGAGCGAGAATCTGAGAGGTGGAAATTTGCCCATCCAAATAAAGGCCACGATCCGAATCTCCTCTCAAAAATTCAATTGCGAAACGAAAGAGACCATAAGATATCATCGCCAGAAGAAAGGCTGATCCTGATTTTTTTGGCGGCTTTCGAAAAATTATCAAAAAAAACAAAGCACTCAAAAACCCAAATAGACTCTCGAGAATCTGAGTGGGATGTAAACTCACGCCAAGAGGTGCCGGCGTTCCCGGCTCACTAAAAACGAGTCCCCACCACCAATCGGTCACACTCCCATAACAACAACCTGTCGCCAAACATCCCACGCGCCCGATACCAATTCCTAGCAGAACACTTGGTGCTGCCAAATCCGCCCAGCGCCCAATCGGTTCGTTTTTCAGTTTTAAAAAAATCCAGGACAGTAAAATTCCAAAGCTGAGCCCTCCAAACAAAACAAAACCACCCTGCCAAAAATAAAAAATACGAAGCGGCTCTGAGAAATAATAAGACGGCGCCTCAAAGAGGATATGAAAAATTCGCGCCCCCAAGAATCCTCCAATGAAAGCACAAATTCCCAAATCAATCGCGCGAACAGAAGAAAGCCCATATGTTGGAGCACGATGAGCCGCCAAAACACTCGCCCCTAAAAAGGCTAAAAGATAAAGAATGAAATAGGTGGGCGTTTCAAACGCGGTATCCAAAAAAAGAAAGGGCTTCATGAAGCTTTTCGATATTTATGAGAACGTCCCCATGGGATCACACGCAAGAGAATAATGGCTACCCCACCACTGATCGCAGCGTCTGCAATATTAAAGGCCGGCCAATAAAAATCCCCGTAATGAATGTAAAGAAAATCAGTGACTTCACCAAAAATGATACGATCTTTCAGGTTGCCGATTGCTCCTCCTAAAATGAGAGAAAGCCCAATTCGTTGCCAACGATCTGAAAGTGGCGTCGTCCCAAGCCAGTAGATCAATAGATATAAACAAACAATCGTTACAATTCCGAAAAAGATGATTCGAAACATCGGGCTAGAATTATGAAAAATTCCAAATGCAGCCCCCTTATTTTTAATATGCGTGATTTCAAAAAAAGGCAGCACAAAGAAGCCCTCTCCAATTCGCATCGTCCAGATGATCCAATATTTTGACAGCTGATCTAAAACAAAAATGATCCCGACGATCCAGAGGTGAAGAGGATTTAAAGCCAGTTTCCAAGAAAAATTCTGATTTCCCATATTAAAAAATCTGCTCCTGCGTTTCTAACTCGGCGTTTATGCTCCGCTTAAGTTTATCATGAAGCTCCTCACATCGCGTAAAACTATTCCATTCTCGCTGCCGACCTTTAAAAGTTTTCAAACGACGAATGGGCACTAATTCCTTCAAAGTCGAGAGCGCAAAGGCTTCATCAGCCTTCATGAGATCTTCTAAATTGAACTCTCCCTCCTGCACTGAAATCGCCTTCATGAAATGCTTGCGAGTGACTCCATGCAAAATGCCGCAATTTGTCGATGGCGTAAAAACTGTATCGCCACAGATCCATCCCACATTGCTTGTGGTAAATTCCGTCACACAGCCCTCAGAGTTGAGCATCAGAGCATCATCAAAGCCTTGATCGACAGCCTCTCGAAAAGCCAAAACGCTATTCAAATAATTGCCACTCTTGATGGCTGGATCTGTCGAAAAACGACTGTTTCGCTGAATACTTGGAATCAAAACATCAATCGACGCTGGCCGCATTTTATCTTCATACTTCCAGACAGCCATAAAAATTCGAGGGTTTGAACAGGGTCTCGAATCAATATGAAGAGGCCCCTCGCCTCGAGTGATAATCAATCGCAAGCAAGCATTGGCTTCGCCAAAGCTTCTAAATAAGGCGCGAATTCGATTTTGAATCTCTTGTTGAAAATTTTGCACAGGAATCTGCAAGCGCTCTGCGCTCAAAGCAAGTCTTTGCCAATGATCAGCTTCACCAAAAATTTTTCGATCATAGAGCCGAACGACTTCATAAATCGAATCCCCAAAAAGAAAGCCATGATCAAGAAAGCTGACTCTAGGCGGTACAGCTGAAATATGACCGCTCTCATCTGAAAACAAATACATGCCAAAAAGCTAATGCCTTTCTGACAAAAAAACTACTTTTTTGGGTTTCCTTCTTCGAAAACAGTCCATGGAATCTGTTCAAAAAACCGCGCTGATCCCATGGATTCCATTCGCTCATAAGAGAAGGAATTAAACTGCACTCCCTTTTTCTTCAAATCTTTGATTTTAAAAATTCTCTCCTTAAAATCCTCTAAGGATTCGCTTGAAAACAAAAGCCAAAGGCTTTGATCTTTCAATGGAAATCCGCCGAGCAAGGCCTGATAAACTTCTTCAGAAACATAAGATGACACTTCAACGCTCTCAACGAGCTGTAACATTAAATTTCTCGCGTCTAAAACTCTTCTGAGGCGCTGAACCAGCACGAACAGCTCTGCAACACTATACTCCGATTTTTCGATCTCTGTTTGCATAACGAGTGATCGCTCTTGAAGATATTGAACAAAACTAGAGATGTTGATGTTCCCATCTCCATCTTCCATCGCCTCAATAGGCTGGCCTGACAATGCCAGTTTTATAAAACTTCGGATCGATTTCTGATAAGGAAAGCCAAGAGCTTTATTATTTTTGGGCCAATACTCTCGCATTCGTGGCAGACTCATTCCTATCAGCTCTTTCGGGACCTCTGCCGGATCCAGCGCGAGTTGAGAAAGATTCTCTTTCCATTTTCCAACCGATTCAGCGCCAGCGAGGCTCTCGAGCCCATGTTCATAAAAAGCCAACTCTTTTTCAAGACGCATGAGCTCTTTGCCTTCAAGATTGAACTCTAAAATTTCTGTGTCACGCCCCCGCTTCTCGGCTAGAGCTGCCCATTGATTAATCAAATCAGCAAATCGATTTTTCTGCAGAGAGAAAGATCGATAGGCTCGCAGTAAGATAACGTTCCGATCATTAGAAAGATTGAGATCTGCCAAGCCTACTAGATTTTTCAGTCGAATCTTCATATAAACTGCCAAGTCTTGAATTAAAGAACTTAAAAACTCCCAATCCGCTTCGTTGACATCGCTTTTGCTCATTCGATCGAGAAGAACTGAAATCTCCCCAAGCTGGCCCAAATTCATGATCTCATTATATTTCAATAAATCTAAGGTCTCATAAAATCGTCGCAACTCTTTAAGCTCATTTTTCGGATTTTCTATTTCAGGATTTTGAGTATACAAGAACAATAATTCTTCTGCTCTTTGTGAGGCCGTATAGATAACACTTTGAGTTTCTTTGTTGCGAAGAGCTTTTGATCCTATGTGATTAAGAAATGACTTCTGAATTTCACTCATTCCCTCGAATTCACTCAATAAAAACTCCAAGTCTTTTAAGCTTTCATCAATGTCGAGATAATCTCGATTAAGCTTAAATTTCTTATCCCCTTCAGTGGGGTCTATCATCTCGACTAGCTCCCCGATGGCATCGTCAATCTCTCCCAGCTCAATCAATCGGTGCGCATTGAGCTCGGCCAAATATTCAGTTCGAAGCTTTTGCAGCTCCCAAACCATTTTATTCACAGCCTCCACTCGATCCGACGAAACTTTGGCATGCGCTGGAAGCGCCTTCATTTGTTCAAATAAAAGCTCGTCTCCTGAAAATTTTCGTGCCGGATCACTGTGAAAAGACCAATCAATGGCATCTAAAACAATGCTCCAAACGATCGCCTCTAATCGTGGAATCGGCGCCTCACTCCAGCGTGACAAGAACTCCGAGATTGAATCAGGATTTTTTGCAAATAAATCTCCTAGGAATTCAGAGGTCATGGCATCGAGTCTGACAGAGCCCTCTTGTCTAGAAACGGAACGCTCTAAAAGTCTAAAAACCAAATCATAAGTTTTATCTGATGGATTGGGCTTAAAATTCATCAGCTGCTCTAAAGCAAAACCGACTCCAACCGATGATACTTTTTCATTCAAAAAGGTTTGAAGCCAAAAGAGATTTTGATCGATTAAGTCTTCTTTCTTTTGCAGGCTCTTTACCGAGTCAGACCATTTCTTCAAAAACTGACGATCTTTCTTTTTAAGTTCGTGGAGCTTGATAAAATCGATAATTTTTTTGGAACAAGACGAAGCTTCGACTTCTAAAGAAACTCCCATCCAGAAAATCAAAGCTGCTAGAGCATAAAATATTGAAGGCAAAATCGACCCCTTTCGATCTCCATTTTTCACAACGCCCCGAGTCATATCACAAAAGATCAGAGTCAAAAAGATCCTGAATTCACTAATATTTTTGAAGTTTTCAAAGCCCAGATTAAAGTCTTCGACTTTCAAGGTAAGATATGAAGAAGACTTATGAAAGTTATTGATCGACTCGCGCCAGACCAGCCTGAGATTTATCTCTATGAAAGTATTGAAGAATTACGAGGTGCGCTCGGCTACCCTCATGTGCACGGACTTTATGAGCCCTCAAAAAATCGAATTCATGCCACACCATTTTCTCTGGCCCATGAGTTAGCGCATTTCAAAGATCACCTCTCTGGCAACTTTAAAGATCCAGAAAATTATCAGGGCGAGAAAAGAATTCAAGCCCACATTCGAAACGAATCCGTGGCGATTCTTTTTGCGTGGCTTAAGCAAGCGCAACCGAAAAACTTCTTGGATTATGAAAAGGAATTTTTAGATTTGGCTTATTATGCAGCCAACTCATTAAATCCTCCAAAAGATATCAATTGCTTCAAATTCTCTGAAATCCAAAGTTTCGTCGATTGGCTCTGTTTAACAGAGCACTCATGGTACCAACGTCTTCGAAAAATTTTTGAACACTATTGGAAAGAAAAAGAATCCTATTCTCAGAACCTAAGGATAAATCTTCTCTAACATTCTTGGATACGGAATACTCTCGCGAACGTGATGTATTCCACAAATCCATGCCAGCGTTCTTTCTAGGCCTAAACCAAATCCCGCATGGGGAACTGAGCCATATTTCCTAAGATCCAGATACCATCCGAATGATTCAAGAGGTAATCCGTGCTCTTCAATTCGAGATTTCAGAACATCTAAATTCTCTTCTCGCTGGCCCCCGCCGATCATTTCTCCATAACCTTCGGGCGCAATCATATCGACACAAAGAGCAAGTTTTGAATTTTGAGGATCTCGCTTCATATAGAAAGCTTTGATATCAATCGGATATCGATGAATCATCACAGGCCGATCAAACTCTTCTGAAATCGCTGTCTCTTCATCTCCACCAAAATCATCTCCGAAATTCACTGGAAAATTTTTCTTTTTCAGAATGGCAATCGCCTCCTCATATTGAATTCGAGGAAATGGCTTTTTCACATTTTCTAATTTGGAAATATCTCTTTCAAGAATCTCTAAGTCTGACCGCCTATTTTTAACAACACTTTGAACAATGTATTCTACAAAATCTTCAGCGAGATCCATATCTCCTTCTAAGTCCATGAACGCCACTTCTGGCTCTACCATCCAAAACTCGGCAAGATGACGACGAGTCTTTGATTTTTCAGCTCTGAAGGTCGGGCCAAAACAATAGATTTTACCCAAAGCCATGGCGCTGGCTTCACCGTAGAGTTGACCGCTCTGACTTAGATAAGCCGTCGTATCGAAATAGGGCGTCTCAAAAAGAGTAGACGTGCCCTCACAAGCGTTCGGCGTAAGAATAGGACTATCGACTAAGAAAAATCCTCGATCGTCAAAATAACTTCTAATCGCTCGAACTAACTCTGCTCGGATTCTTAAAATGGCCATTTGCTTCGAACTTCTTAACCACAAATGACGATGCTCCATCAAAAAGGCAACGCCGTGCTCTTTCTTTCCGATTGGAAATTCCTCAGATTCTGACAGAGCCTGCACGGCCTCTAAAATAATCTCGAATCCAATTTTTGCGCGGGGCTCTTCTTTCACTAAGCCCTTCACCACAATGGCCGACTCTAACTTCAAATTTTTTAAAACTTCAAATGCTGCAGCACCTACATCTTGTGGGCTGGCCACACATTGAATCATGCCTGATCCATCTCGAACTTCAAGAAACGCAATTTTTCCTGAAGAACGCAGTCTTGCCACCCAGCCCCGCAAAACAACTGACTGCCCCTTGAAGGCCGAAATTTTTTCGATCGTCGCTTCATTGGGATCTCGATCACCAGAAAATGTAGCATTACGAGTAATTTTTAAGCTCATTGCGGTTCTCCTTTCGGCTCCTTGAAAGAGATGATTCCTTCATCATGCAAGCGTTTTAAAGTTTCCAAAGACTTTAACTCTCCCATGGGCGATATCATGATTAAACTTTTTATATCCCAATCTCCATTGATTCGAGACGCCAGATAGCCATCTTTTCCGGAATAAATTTCTTCATTCAATTGATTGATGTCAGTCGATAGCATCGGAATCATCTGAGGCGGACAGGTTTCGTAAAGATTTTTTCGATATGCTTCTCGAATGGCACCAAATAGAGTTTGACCCTCTTCATTGTCTGGTCGGAGTAAAATAAAATCCTCGATGACTCGATAGGCCTCATCATAACGCTTCATTTTGAAAAATTCAGCCGCCTTTAAAAGATCGGCTTGATAATCGATCGATTTTGAATACGCCCGAGCGTGCCCCTGATCGAGCGCTTCAATGTAATCGCCCCAATATAGCTTTCCAACAGCGTCGTAACCTAAATACTCCGGGGCATGAGAATCTAAGAGAATTCTTTGTAAATTTTTTCTGCCATCGATTAAATCATAGACTTTTCTAAGCAGTGGATTGGTCTCGAATTCAACCGGCAGCATTCGATCTGGCTTGATTTTGAAAACAACTCGATCATCAGGAAAGGCTCGACGAAATTCTCTAAGCTCGTCAACTCGTCTCGCTCCTTCGAATAAGACCTGATCAATCGATAAGGCGGTTTTGATGCGATCGTGATCGGCCAAGTCTTTGAGTCCTTCATAATAAATGAATCGGCCTTCTTCCCACAGAAAGATGTTATAAACCGTTTCTTCTATCTTCATGACCAGCGATTGAAAAATCTGCTCTTCAGAAAGTCCTAAATCATCCACCAAGATTTGCCCGAGTAGCTTCTTGGCAATTCGCTGTTTTTGAAATGCATTTCGGAGTTGCGACTCAGAAATCCACCCACAACAAACTAAAATTTGCCCCAAATATTCTCTAGGATCATTGGAGCTCGCTGCAATAATTTGACCAGACTCTACAAAAACTTTCTTCACAACACCGCGTCTTTCAAAAACGGCTGTTCCAGTTTTTTGCCCATACTGAATCCACTGCAGCAGCTCAGGGAGATTCATTGTTCTAAGAGAGCCTGAAATCGACATAAAATATTATACGAAAGCAATAAGTTCGATTTCTACTAAAACATCTTTCGGCAAACGTGCCACTTCAATGGTTGCTCGGGCGGGCTTGCTCGCTCCAAAAAACTCTTCATAGACAGCATTGAAATCTTGGAAGTCTCCCATGTTTTTTAAATAGCACGTTGTTTTTATAACTTTGTTGAAATCTGATCCTGCCGCCACAAGAACTGCCCTTAGATTTTCACAAACCTTTTTTGTTTGCTCTTTTACTCCGCCCGCAACAATCTCCATGGACTTTGGATCTAAAGGAATTTGTCCTGAACAAAACAATAAATTTCCAAATTTTTTTGCCTGACTGTAGGGTCCAATGGCCTGAGGAGCATCCTGAGTTTGAATCGTTTCCATGTTAATCATTCCTTTCTGAGTAAATTCCGACATAAGGTAAATTTCTAAAATCTTCGGCATAATCCATGCCATAGCCAACTACAAAATGATCTTCGATTTTAAAGCCAAGATAAGAAATATCAATTTTGACTCTCTCTCGAGACGGCTTGTAGAGCAAACTACAAACTTTGAGACTTCGAGGCTGCTTCGACTTTAAAAAATCGAGCACTCGATTCAGTGTAAGCCCAGTATCAACAATGTCTTCAACTAAAATGACATCTCGATCTTTTATGTTAGAGCGTAAATCTTTTAAAACTCGAACATCCCCCGAAGTTTCTGTCGACGCGCCGTAAGATGAAACTTCCATAAAATCCACCTGAGTCGGCACGCTTAACTTTCGAGACAAATCAGCCAAAAAAATAAACGAGCCCTTCAAAATCCCGACCATCAATAGGGGCGACTTTAAGTCAGAATAATCCCGGCTCATTTGATCCGCCATGGCTTGAACTCTCTCTTGGATCTCACTTTCAGAAATCAAAACTTGAAGACTCATGCCCCAAATCTAAGCGAGCGCGGCCTCCCAGCCAAGAACAAAGCCCCGAATTTACTCAGAAAACGCCCTTCTCCGGGGGCTACTCTCTTAAACTGATTTTCATGCTATTGTGCGCCCATGGGATTGGAGTTTTTGGTCATCGGCCTTCTTAGCGGCGGCGTTCTTAGCGGGGGAGTTATCTCTCAAATCTACATGAAAAAGCTCAAAAAAGAGTTGAGAAAGCAAAACTATCAGCTCGAGACGATCGAAGAGCTTTATAAAGAAGTTCAAAGATCCTCCTCTCGGATTGATCGAAACTACCTAGAAAGTATTGAGGCTTTTGTACGAGCGCTAGAGGCTCGTGATATGTACACGAGAGGTCATTCAGATCGAGTACATCGCTTTAGTTTAGCCATCGCTGATGAACTGAAGCTCGATGAAAATGAGAAAGCGGACATTCATCACGGAAGCCTTCTTCACGATATCGGCAAAATTGGAGTCTACGATCGAATCCTCCTCAAGCCTCAAAGTCTCAGCGATGAAGAATTTGAAATCATGAAATCTCATCCGGAGTTTGGCGCTGAAATTTTAAAAAATGTGAGCGCTCTTCAGGGAATCATACCGATCATTTTGCACCATCACGAAAGACAAGACGGAAGCGGCTACCCCCTAGGTCTCAAGGGAGATGAGATTCCCCTAGGCGCTCGAATAGTTCAGGTCGCTGATTCGTGGGATGCGATGACAAGTGATCGCCCTTATCGACGTCGATTGGCTTTCGATGTAGCGATTAAACGTTTGGAGGAAGCCAAATCGACTCAGTTAGATGAAAATTGCGTCAACGCTTTTGTGAAATGGCTGCACGCGAATCGCTCAAAATTAAAAATGGCTTAATGAGTTCGCTGAACAAACTGAGCCAATACTCGTTTTCGACCACGTCTCATGAAATCAATGGTGAGACATTCATCTGAGCCTAAAATTTCCACTTTCTTAACGACCCCGTCACCAAAACTTGGATGCTTCACTCGATCTCCCATGTGAAAGCCTTCGTCAGAGGAGGCCGATTCAGACTCGGCGGAGTCAGTGAAAGTATCGAATTCTTCAGGCCAAGCCTGACTATAATTTTCATCATCCCAATGAGATTGATTTTTCGGCTTCTTATACTGACTGAAACTTTCTTTATAGATAGATCGCTGACGATAGAGATCTAAATGTGGATCGACATAAGACTCCATTAAACTTTGAGGAATATCTGCTAAAAATCTTGAGGCGATTTGATCATTGATACTTCCAAAAGTGCGACGACGCTCTGATCTCGTTAGATAAAGTCGTTCCTTGGCTCTTGTCATGCCCACGTAACAAAGTCTTCTTTCTTCTTCGAGACCATTCATAGAATCTAAACTTCGCACACTCGGAAACAAACCATCTTCCATAGCCGCCATGAAACAAGCTTGAAACTCTAATCCTTTGGCGGCGTGCAAGCTCATAAAAGTGACTTGATCTTCTTCCACCTCATCCAACTGATCGGCATCAGAAATCAAAGCGATCCGCTCAAGAAAATCAAAAATTTTCTTTTGTAGAATTGATTTGGAATCCACACCTTGAAGTATCTCTTGATTATCAAGGTGCCAACGCTCCTCAAATTCTTGAACCGCTGACATCAATTCTTTTAGATTCTCTTCTCGCTCTTTGGCTTCTTCGGTGCGCTCGTCTTTGAGAAAATCAATATAGCGTGTTTTTTCTAAAAGCTGAAAAATCAAGTCTGCCAAACTTTCTTCCTCAGATAAGGCCCTCTGCCCCCACAACAACACCTCTTTAAACTCGGCCACACCGGATTTGGCTTTGCCAGTCACCGGCAGACTTTCTGATTCTAAAAGCCACTGCGCGATGGGCTTCTCGCTCCGCTGAGCTTCTAACTCTAACTTTTCAAGGCTCACTCGCCCCACACCCCGAGGCGGCGTGTTAATGACACGGCGAAAGGCAATCAAATCAAATGGATTCATCAGAACTTTAAGATAGCCAATAATATCTTTGATCTCTTTTCTTTCATAAAAACGAAAGCCCCCTACAATTTTATAGGGAATTCTTTGTCGCAAGCACTCCTCTTCAAAAACTCGAGAGATCGAATTCACTCGATAGAGCACCGCGATTTCTCGCCCAGGCATCCCCTCCAAAATCAAACTTCGAATACAATTGACGACATATTGCGCTTCTTTTCGATCATCTTCTAGATTCGCTACTTTGATTTTTGGCCCAGGGCCTTGCTCTGTCCAAATTGTCTTCGCATGCCGATACTGATTTTTTGCAATCACTGCCCCTGCGGCATTTAGAATGTTTGATGTTGATCGGTAGTTTTGCTCTAACTTGATAACTTTGCAGCCCTGAAATTTTTTATCAAAGTTCAAAATGTTTTCGATCTGAGCACCTCGCCATGCGTAGATACTTTGGTCGTCATCCCCCACCACACAAATATTTCGATCTGAGTTAATCAGCTTCTCCATCAATTTGAACTGAATCTGATTCGTATCCTGAAACTCATCGATCAAGACATGTTTCCATTGATTTTGCAGTTGAAGAGTCAATGCCTCATCAGAATCTAACAAATGAAAAGCCTCTAAAAGAAGATCATCAAAATCGACGGCTTGTGATTGTCGAAGCTTCTTTTGATAGAGATCATAAACTTGATGACAGGCGTCTTCAAAAGAACTCGGCCTTGAGGAGACGGCCTGCGGTCTTCGGGCTTCATTCTTCCATTTGCCGATCTGCTCGTGCACTGACTTTGGGTGAAAGGCTTTGTCCGATAGACCCAAGTCTTCAAAACAATCTTTAATAACATCTAATTGCTCTTTTGAATCATAGATGACGAACTGGGGGTTGAGTCCAATTCGACTGCCATGAATCCTAAGCAAGCGAACGCAAACAGAGTGGAATGTAGAAATCCATGGGTAGCGATAAGATGATTCATCGTGAAGAAGCGCCTTCACTCGAGAGTGCATTTCACGAGCCGCCTTGTTTGAAAACGTCATCGCCAAAATCTCATTTAAGGGAATTCCCATTTCTTTGACTAAAAAAGCGATCCGATAAGTGAGAACTCGAGTTTTACCTGAACCCGCACCTGCTAACACGAGTAGTGGCCCACCGAGATGACTGACCGCTTTGGCCTGAGGGGCATTCAAGCCGTCTTTTATATTAGCAAAAAAATCGCTCACGTGGCCGTGACGCTAACAGCCTTCAAATTGAATTTCTAGGAGGATTTTTTAGATTTCTAAATTCGTCATGAGCTTGGCTTTTTGAAGGCCTGCATCACGCGACTTACTAAAACGTGGCGAGAATCATAAACGCTGATATCAACTCGTTTTATTTTTGAGCCCTTTAAGTGATTAGGCAAAGCCTCATTAATTTTCAAATTCGTCATTCCTGATCGAAGGAGTTTTGAATTGAAATAAACCTGGCCGTTAAAAAAATAAGTCTTATAACGAACAACGTAAAACTCAGATTTTTCTACCTGAACCGACAAATCAAAATCTAATTCGATTTCTCGTGGTGAATTCGAATCAAACTTAATGTCTACCGATTTTAAGAAAAAATGACTTGAAAATTGATCTAAATTATCTTTTTCGAAAAAATTAAAAATGGGAATGGAATTCGGAAGTAGATAAGCCAGATCATCTCTTAGCTTATACAACTGATCTCGCAAGCTCAAAACCTCCTGGTCATTTTTGTGCTCCAAAGAATAAAAAGCCATCTTCCCCACATGGCCAGAAGCGATATACATTGTCTTTTGAGTTTCCCCGAAATCTTTTAGCTTCAAAGCCTTTAGCGCTAGATCAATCTGTTCTTTTGCTTTTTCGTGATTGTGATAATAGTTAGCTGATCGATAAAGCTCCTTCCATCTCACCTCATCTTCTTTAAGGTCTAAAAAATCATACTGCTTTAAGATATCTAACTCAAGTTTTGCCTTTTTAAGCTCGTTTACCGATTCAAAAAATAATTTTTCTTCGAGTAATTGACGGCCATTTTGGATGTAGCGAAGAGCCGATTGATACATACGAAAAGCAGACACGCGCACTAAAGCCTCTTCGGCCTTTGATTGATATTCCTCAATCGACTCTAATCTTTGCCAAAGCTTTTCGCTTTCATCTAAAAACCGGCTCTCTAAAAGACCAGAAGCAATTCTTTCAATCGTCTCGAAATATTCTTCATAGAGAAGAATTTGAGAAATCGGAGGCTCCTGAAAATTTTCAAGATTTCTGTAAGCCGCCAACATATGCCCCAAGCGCAAGTTTTGATAAACCCGAACCATCGTGGAACGAAATCGATCTTCGTATTCCCACTGGAGTGCCTCTTGCTCTTCTTGAAGTTGACGGGCTTTTTCGAGCTTATAATGTCGCTCTATAAAAAAGTTGCTGCCAAAAACGATGAGGAGAGCGAGCGGAAGAAGCCCGATCGCAATCAAGGCGATTTTTTTGAGTTTTTGCCTTTCCACCTAATTATTATACCGAATTCAAAGTCATTGCCGTTTTTGATGCATCCTGTTTAACTAAGCCGCATATGGCAAAAAAATTAAAAGCGAAATCAATAAAAAAACCAGAGGAAAAACAAGATCTTAAGCCCAAAAAGCCAGCTCCGAAGAAAAGGGCTTCTGAAGACGCTGAATCTATGGCCAAGCGTCAAAGAGAGATTTCGGTTTCTGAATTCTTCTCAAAAAACCGACATCTTCTCGGTTTTGACAATCCTAGAAAAGCACTTCTCACCGCCGTGAAGGAGGCTGTAGATAATAGTTTAGACGCCTGTGAAGAAGCCGACATTTTGCCCGAAGTTGAAGTGAAGCTCGTTCGACTTTCTGAAAAAATTCTAGATCAAGAAGATGAGAGTGAAGACGGAGCTGTTAGCTCAAAACAAAAAAAGAAAAGAGCTCCTGTTCCAACAGAAAGATTTTCTTTAGTCATCTCTGACAATGGCCCCGGTATTGTGCCTGTGCAGATTCCGAAAATTTTTGCGAAACTCCTCTACGGCTCAAAATTCCATCGCCTCAAAATGTCTCGTGGGCAACAGGGAATTGGAATTTCAGCCGCCGGAATGTATGGGCAGATGACAACTGGAATTCCTGTAAGAGTCACATCAAAACTCCCGAAGAAACCTAAAGCCCACTTTATTGAGTTACAAATTGATACAAAAACAAATAAGCCCGTTGTTTTAGAAGAAAAAGAAATAAACTGGAGTTTTGATTCAAGCTCGGGAACATCGGTTGAGATTACTCTGGAAGGTCGCTATCAACGAGGCCGGTCTTCTATTGATGAATTTATTTTGCAAAACACATTGAGTAATCCACACGCTCATTTTCGTTTCATTGACCCCGACGGTCAAAAATTTGATTACCCAAGAAAAACCACTGAGCCCGCTCGAGTTCCAAATGAAATCAAGCCCCATCCTTACGGTGTTGAGCTCGGACAATTTCATCGTCTCGCCTCTGAAACTTCTGCGAAAACGATCAAAAAGTTTTTAATCTCTGACTTTTCGAGAGTTTCAGACAAGGTGGTTCAAGAAATTTTTGCAATTGCCAAGGTAAAGGATGCCTCGTTGAGCTCAGCGTCGCCTGAGATTCTAAATAAAATTCATGAGGCGATTCCAAAAGTAGACATCAAATCTCCTCCGACAGATTGTGTCGTTCCGATTGGAGAAGAGCTTCTGATGAACACCTTGAAAGAAAAAACGGGAGCTGAGTTTTTTACGGCAACGACTCGAAGTCCAAGCGTTTATCGGGGCAATCCATTTATCGTAGAGTGCGCTTTAGCTTTTGGCGGAAATCTTTCTTCTGATGAACCGATGGAGGTTTTTCGATTCGCCAATCGAGTTCCGCTTTTGTTTCAGCCCTCGGCGTGCGCGACTCATCGAGTGCTCACAAAGATTGATTGGAAGAAATATGGACTATCGCAAAGCCGTGGCGCTCTTCCGATAGGACCAGTCGCCGTCTTAGTTCACGTAGCAAGTGTTTGGGTGCCCTTTACCTCGGAGAGTAAAGAGGCGATTGCTGATTATCCTGAGATTAAACAAGATATTCGACTGGCGATTTTAGATTGCGCAAGAAGACTGTCTCAGCATCTTTCTCGTCGCCGCCGCGCCGATGAAGCGGAGCGAAAAGCAAACTACATTGACACCTACATCCCGTTTATTGGTGAGGCACTTCAGAGCATGCTGAAACTAAAAGATGCTCAGCGAGAAAAAGTGGTGAGCAGTCTCAGAGAAACATTAGAAAAATCTCAACTTCAGGTTTAAGGAAAAAATCATGGCCGGAAAAAAATCTTCAGAAAAAACTGATCACAAAGCTTTGCTCGAAATTGAAAGCACAGCAAAAGATGTCTACGAGAAAGCTCTAAAAAAACAAAAGCCTCAACTCAAACTGCCCGTGCGCTCGCTTAGTAACGTGCGCTATAAAGGCAAATCTGGATTTTTAGAGTTAGCCAATCAATACAAAACAAGAACTCTCACTTACAACACGGTCAAGAGCTTTGCTCAGACTCTAAAGATGATGGCGGTTTCAAAAGAGCTGATTGAAACTAATGACCACGCATCGAAACGAGAGATGTATTATATTTCAAAAAACTGGGACAAGGCTCGCTTCGATGAACAAACCGAAAGTGACACCGTCATGGACGATATTGAGGCCATGATGGCGGTCAACAGGGAGCAGCTTCGTTTCATTCCTGAAGAAAAAGGTGGAGAGGTTGCGGGCCAGTTGACCGTTTATGACAAAGATCGACAGACTGGAAAAAGGATAAAAATTGACTGCACTGGGTTTGGCTCGGGGGCTTACTCGATTCCTATTTCAGTGGAGCATCTTGAGTTTGAAACAAAGGCAAAATTTATTCTATGCATTGAAACAGCGGGTATGTTTCAGCGGCTTGTGGGTCATGCCTATTGGAAAACTGCGAATTGTATTTTGATTTCAATGGGAGGAGTTCCCACTCGAGCCTGTCGACGATTTGTCAGAAGACTCTCTGATGCCATGAAAATTCCAGTTTATACTTTTGTTGACGGCGACCCCTATGGAATCGCGAACATCTATCGAACACTCAAAGTCGGTTCGGGAAATGCCGCTCATATCAATCAATTCTTTTGTGTTCCTCAGGCTCGATTTCTTGGCATTACACCTCAAGATATAATCGATTATGAGCTTCCCACGCATCCACTCAAAGACGTCGACATTAAAAGAGCGAAAGATGCCGTGAAAAATGATCCTTTCTTTAAACATCACAAGGAATGGGTGAAGGCGATTGAGCAGCTCGTCAAAATGGGAGTTCGTGCGGAACAACAGGCTTTGGCCAAACACGGCCTCAACTATGTGATTGATGAATATTTGCCTCAGAAGCTTAAAAATCCATCCAAGTTTCTGCCTTAAAATGCGAAGATAGGGAGTGCGAGGAAAAATATTAACTCGAAACCCCAAAGAGGAATCGGGCTCTTGAGACGAAAGGCTCAGTGGGCTTGGATCTCTTTAGACATTGGCAATAGTGCCTTCGCCACCAGCATTTTGGCTGCTGTTTTTCCTGTTTATTTTCCTCATCTACTTCCGAGTGATGGCGTTAACCTTCAACTCTTCGGTTGGAGCTGGCAGAGCTCTGCCATTGCGATCTGGGGTTATGCCGTCTCTTTCAGCATTTTTCTCACTCTCATCATCTCTCCCATTTTGGGCTCTTGGGCCGATGAAAGCTCTCGAAGAAAATTCTGCCTTCTTGGTTTTTCAATCTTAGGTAGTTTTTTTACAATTCTTCTTGGAGTTTTTCGTGATTGGCAGCTTGTTCTTGCTTGCTTTGTTCTTGCGAATGTCGGTTTTGCAGCCTCCAATATTTTTTATAACTCTCTCATTAGTTCAGTCGCCGATGAAAGCGAATGGGATCAGCTTTCTTTGAAGGCCTACGCCTGGGGTTATGTGGGCGGAGGAATTCTTTTAGCCCTCAATCTCGTTATGATTCAGAATTTTTCGTGGTTTGGATTGGAGTCAAAAGCAGCTGGGAGTCGGCTGAGCTTCATCAGTGTTGGTGTTTGGTGGATGCTGTTTACGATGCCGAGTTTGTTTTGGATTCAAGAGCTAAAAAAAGAGAAAACTTCCTCCTTTCAGAATCGAATTCATGACTATGTCTTTAAGCTGGGAGTGACCCTAAAAACATTACCAAAAATCCCAAGTCTTCTTATTTTTATTTTCAGCTTTGCTTTTTTCAACGACGGGATTCAAACCGTCATATCCATGGCTTCTATCTACGGAAAAGAAGTTATGGGTCTTCCTGAAGGTCAACTGATAGGCACTCTTTTAATGATTCAGTTTTTGGGCTGGCCGATGACCCTCGGAATGATTCGACTCACCCGCTATTTTGGCACCAAACGCCTGCTGAGCCTCTCGCTCGTGATTTGGCTTTTTTTGGTCATCTATGCCTATCAAATGAAAACGAGTCTTGATTTTTGGATATTAGGATTTTTTGTCGCCATGGTTTTAGGCGTCTCTCAAGCCCTCGCCAGAAGCCTCTATGCGAGGCTTATCCCAGAGGGCCGCCAGGCTGAGTTTTTCTCACTCTATGCGCTGTCAGGCAAAATGAGCTCCATGATGGGGCCTTTGGTCTTTGGAATCGTTCAAGATATGACCGGAAATGCCCGATATTCGATTCTCTCTTTGGCCTTATTTTTTCTGCTCGGAATCGCCCTTCTTCAAGGGGTTTCGATTGATCCCAAGCGAAAAGCTTCATTAGAATGATTCCGTGAAAAATCTTATTTTTGTTAGCTTAATGAGTCTCGGCTTTTTCGCCGCCTGTCAAAAATCCGAAGAAAAAAAAGGAGAAGCTCAGTCTGTTTATGACGGGCCGACGGTTAAAAATGACTGGCTTGTGATGTGGCTGCAGGCCAACCCCACGATGCTTAATCCGATTCTTTCAACAGATGCCTACGCTCGATCTGTCGAAGATATGATTTTTGATAGCCTCATTGCTTATGATGTTGAAACAGGAGATCCCGTTGGTCGCTTAGCCGAATCTTGGACGATTTCAGATGATGGTCTTACCTATCAATTTAAGCTGCGTGAAGGGCTTAAGTTTTCAGATGGAAAGCCTCTGACGGCAGAAGACGTTAAGTTTAGTTTCGATCTTATTAAAGATCCAAACGTCAATGCGGCCCACCTTCAAAATTATTTTAAGAATTTAAAATCAACTGAAGTTGTCTCTCCACTTGAGGTGAAGTTTAATCTCTCTGAGCCCTATTTTCGAAATCTGATCATGCTGGGTCTCGCGCAGATTCTTCCAAAGCATCTTTACAGCGATGGCGATTTTAATAAGAGCCCATTGAATCGAACGCCCGTGGGAAGCGGCCCTTATAAGCTGCTCAAATGGGACTCTGGAAGAAGTATCGAGCTCGATCGAAATCCTGACTGGTGGGGCTTAAACGTCGACTACTGGAAAGATCGCTATAATTTTAACAAGATTCTATTTCGAATCATCACCGAAGATAATGTAGCCGCCATGGCACTCAAAAAAGGTGAGATTGATATGCTTGAGCCGACGCCTCATCAATACATCAAAGACTTTGATAATAAAGAGATTACAGATCGATTTCATCGCCTGAAATATTCCACAGACGATGGAAATGGTTATCGCTATATCGGATGGAATCTTAAAAAGCCTCTTTTTGCTTCCACAAAAGTAAGGCGAGCCTTAGCGCATGCGCTTCCTCGAGAAGAGCTGAATGAAAAAATGTATCAAGGATTGCTAAATCTTTCGGTTGGGCCCTTTCCCCAAGGTAGTGAAAAATTGGACCCAAGTGTGAAGCCGATTCCCTATGATTTAGAGATCGCTAAAAAATTGCTCGAAGAAGAGGGCTGGAAAGATAGCGATGGAGATGGAATCCTAGATAAAGACGGCAAAAAGTTTGAGTTTGAGATTCTTTTCGTCGCACAAGTTCCTGAAGTAGAGAGAATCGCTCTTGTTTATCAACAAGCTCTTAAACAGCTTGGCATCAAAATGAATATCAAAACACTGGAGTGGACAGTTTTTCTAAAAGACGTGATGGCCGCCAACTTTGATTCCGTAATGATGGCATGGGGTTCATCACTCGACAGTGATCCCTACCAAATCTGGCATTCCTCTCAAATTGAATCGGGCGGCAGCAATCGCATTGCTTACTCGAACCCACGAGTCGATGCGATTTTAGAGCAAGCTCGTGTCACCTTAGATAAGAAAAAAAGAAATGAGCTGTATCAGGAGTTTTCTCGAATCATGGCCGAAGAGACACCCTATCTTTTTGTGTTTGAACGACCAAATCTCATGATCGTCTCCAATCGATTTGAAGATGTTTTGCCAGTGGGTAAACTTGGGCTTGATTCGACGAGAATCTTTACTCCAACGGGTCGCGAGAAATATAAAAGCCAATAATGCAATCTTATCTTCTTAAACGCCTCATTTTCATGATTTTCACTTTGTGGGGCATTACTGTTGTTTCATTTGTGATGTTGCAGCTTGCCCCTGGCTCCCCGATTGAAATGAAGTTTATGCAAGATCAATCGGGAGCCATGGGATCTGATCGTGAAGTATCAAAAGAAACGATTGAGCGCTTAAGAAAACAATACCATCTCGATAAGCCCATTTTGGTTCGCTACGGACTCTGGTTGAAAGATATTGTTCAACTCGATTTTGGCACCTCTTTTTCTGACAACCGCCCTGTCATCGAAAAGATAAAAGAGAGAATTCCTGTATCCTTAACCTTTGGGATCACAGGAATCATTGTGGCTCTTTTAGTCGGAGTTCCTTTGGGCCTTCTGGCCGCGGCAAAAAAAAATACGATCTTCGATTACTCGATTACATTTTTTAGCATCGCTCTTTATGCCCTTCCCTCTTATGTGCTAGCGATACTTCTCTTAACTTTTTTAGGCGGAGGAGATTTTTTAGATTTATTCCCTATCTATGGAATTCAATCGGATAATTATTCTCAGCTCAGCTTTTTTGGAAAAATATTAGATCGTCTACATCACTTCGTTTTGCCCGCCATCTGTTATTCCATCGGCGGCATTGCCTTCATCACCCAACAACAACGCGCCTCTCTTCTCGATAATTTTCAGCAAGATTACATTCGAACGGCACGCGCCAAGGGTGTTTCTGAGAGATCGGTTCTTTTTAAGCATGCTTTTCGAAATAGTTTGATTCCAACGCTTACTATTTTGGGGGCGATGGTGCCGGGAATTTTGGGAGCCAGTGTCATTATTGAAAGTGTTTTTTCGATTCCTGGTCTTGGTCTTCTCGCTTACGAAGCTCTTTTGCAGAGAGATTATCCTACGATTATGGCAAATTTTACGATTGGCGCCTTCTTATCACTTTTAGGAATTCTCTTGTCAGATGTTTTATATGTGATCGCCGACCCAAGAATTAGTTTTGGGAGCTCAAAATGAGAAAGATTCCTCTGCTTACTTATGTTGCAGGTTCCATTGTATTTTTGTTTTTAATGATTGCCGTTTTTGCGCCATGGATTGCAGCAAGCTCTGATTCAAATTCTATCTTTCCGATTTTTAAGGTGGGGCCTGAAACTCCAGATATTTTCTCAGCAGAATACTTTGCACCTCCTAGCGCTCTTCATCCCTTTGGAACGGACTATATAGGAAGAGACGTACTCGCTCGTTTGATCTATGGACTTCGAAGTGCCCTATTTTTTGCGATGGCGGTGGTGAGTATTTGTTTGAGTGTGGGGGTTGTTCTCGGGGGCATCATGGGATTTTTTGGAGGAAAAATAGATTTTATTCTCTCTCGAGTGATGGAGATTATCGGAAACTACCCCATTTTTCTTTTGCAGCTCACTCTTTTGGCCTTTTTCACCCAAGGTTATGGAATTCTTTTATTCGTGATGATTTTGGCGGGCTGGATTCCTTATTGTCGGTTTACTCGTGCCGAGTTTTTAAAACTTCGGAATCAGGAATTTATTCAATCTTCTCAGGCCCTTGGCGCCTCAAGAATTCGGATTTTTTTCAGACACCTTCTGCCGAACTCTTTGACTCCGATTCTTTCGTACATTCCTTTTGATATGACCTCCACCATTGTGGTGCTAGGAGCTTTATCCTTTTTAGGCTTCGGCGAGCCCATTGATGCTCCGAGCATAGGAGAGTTGTTAAAACAAGCAAATAATTATTTTCGCCAAGCATGGTGGCTTGCGGTTTTCCCTGGAGTGACGCTTTTTGCGCTCACTCTTTCGTTGGCTCTGTTCGGCTCATCGATTCGTGATATTTTGGATCCTCGGCTTCAAGAAAAATAAAGATTAAGAAATTAAATTAAGAAAATTGAAGCATGTGTTAGAGGCTATAAGCCGGGTTCTGTCCAATCTTGAAGAGCTTCAAATTTCAAAACTGCGACAATCATTAATCTAGGAGAATTGTTACCAATTCTCTCAAGCGACCTACCTAGATTTTTGAGAGCTCGTCGCTCTCTACAATGAGTCTTCTGTATCAGAAAAATTCTGAAAAAATCATATTTGGTCTTGCACCCCATAGGGTTTAACGCAACTGCAGTCACCTGCAGAGGCCGGGAGCTCTTACCTCTCGCTTTCACCCTTACCTGTGTCCTGCTTTAAAGCAAAACCATCGGCGGTTTTCTTTCTGTGCCACTTTCCGTATTTTTTGATTTGATTCATCAAAAAACCCAGGCCGTTAGCCTGTATGGTGACTCGTAAAAATCGTGCTTCGATAGAAACGCGATTCTCTTGGTGCCCGGACTTTCCTCCAAGCCGAGGTGAAAACACCCTGACTCAGCGATTGCCCACCTCTAACACATAACTTTCAAAGAGCAGCTTCGGCAGGAGATGAATTTTCTGCTTCTAACAATGCCTCTGGAAACAAAATTCTCGAACAACTTGGACAAGTGAAAACCTCTTCCAATCGTTGTAATTGAGAAACCATTTGTGGAGGAAGACTCACGAAGCAACCCCCGCATACTCTTCCGCTCACCACGGCAACACCTGTTCCTCGACGAAGCTTTTGAACTCGCTCATACATTGAGAAAACATCTTCATGCACTTTTGAAATAAACTCGTTTCGATTGTCTTCTAAGATTTTCCATTCACCTTGAAGCTCCGAGACTCTCGCATTTCGCTCTTCTGTTTTTTGCTTAAACTCAGCATCGATCTTTGAGAGCTCTGCTTGCTTCGTCTCTAAACTTTTTGCCTTTTCTTCAGCGGCTGCGGTTCTTTCATCAAACAAAGATTTTGTTTCTTGAATTCTTTTCTGAAGATTTTCAACTTCTCTATCCGATGCAAACTCTTCTTTGGTGTTTCGAACTTCTTTTCGCCTAGATTCTGCCTTGCGAGAGTCTTCTTGAAGAGTCAAAAACTTCAATTCCAGTGCTCGTCGTTCACGATCAATCTGACGAAATTGTCTTTCAGCCAAACTTACGGCAGCTGCGGCCTCTGATTGCTGTTGCTTCAAAGCTAAAAAATCACTCGCCGGCTTTTCCATTTCTTCTTTTAACTTAAAGAGTTTTCCGTCGATCTCCTGAAGTTTTAAGAGGAACTGAATCGATTGTTTTAAGTTTTCATGAGAGAGCGTCACTAGAGTTTTTTAGGCCAGCTCGACTAGAGAGTCAATGCAGTGATTTCTAGCTTTTCTCGCACCATTTTTTGAGCTGAGAGACAAGCTGTTGAATTCCTTGAAAGACATCCTTTAGGCTTGCCTCTGGCCACATATAGGCGGGGGTGGTCACCACACGATGATCGGCATCCACTGCGATTTCGTTGGCTCGACAGGCCTGATGCTTCGAACCCAAAATTTCGAGCGCTTTTGCGGCATCTGAATTGGCGGCCCCAAGACTAAGAAGAGCCCCTCCTTGTTTCTGAAAAATTTTGGCCAAAAGCACGGGCGCAATACAAATCGCCCCCACCGGCTTTTTGGCTCTCGCAAAGTTCGAGAGAATCTGCTCGAGCTGGGGATCCAAAGACATCTCTGAGCCGCTTTGGGCAAAGTCCGAAAGATTCTTAGCTGCCCCAAAGCCCCCCGGCAAAACTAAGGCCTCAAAATTTTCAGGCTTTAAATCCTTGAGGGGCTTAATCTCCGACCGGGCGATTCGCGCTGATTCTTCCAAAACAGAGCGCTTTTTGCCGGTAGGCTTTTGCGTGAGGTGATCGGTTTCCTCTAAAGTCTTCTCTGGCGCAAAAATCTCGACTTCAGACGCTTCTAAATCGAGAGCCAAAAGACTTAAAACGGCTTCTCGAATTTCAGATCCATCCAAATAGCCACAACCCGACAATACAACAGCACACTTCATGGGCCTGATTCTACGAATCGCCTGCGGCTCTATCAACTAAAACTCGTCGAAATGGGTGTGGGCCCACTAGGATTTGAACCTAGGACCAATCGGTTATGAGCCGACTGCTCTAACCACTGAGCTATGGGCCCTCAGAGTGCAAAAAACTAAGGGTTTTCGCCCCCGATAAAAGATTTTAATTTCTTCGATCGAGATGGATGCCTTAGCTTTCTTAATGCCTTGGCCTCGATCTGTCGAATCCGTTCTCGAGTCACTTCAAAATCCTGGCCCACCTCTTCAAGAGTGTGGTCAGATTTCTCACCAATTCCAAAACGCATTCTTAAAACTTTTTCTTCTCTCGGTGCTAGAGTAGCCAGCACCTTTCGAGTTTGAGAAGCCAAATTATAATTCACCACAGCATCCGTAGGAGCTACGGCGTTGGTGTCTTCGATGAAATCTCCAAGATGACTGTCTTCTTCTTCGCCAATGGGCGTATCTAAAGAAATCGGTTCTTTGGCGATTTTCAAAACCTTTCTTACCTTAGAAAGCGGCATTTCCATTTTCTCAGCAATCTCTTCAGGCGTTGGCTCGCGGCCTAATTCCTGAACGAGATGTCTCGAAGTTCGAATCAATTTATTGATTGTTTCGATCATGTGAACTGGAATTCGAATAGTTCTCGCTTGATCGGCAATGGCTCTCGTGATCGCTTGTCGAATCCACCAAGTAGCATATGTCGAGAATTT
>JBMTHG010000011.1:0-31797 GCA_049436045.1 Bdellovibrionota bacterium | reverse complement strand
CTTCAGGGCGCTACGCTGTAAAAAATGCTCAAGGTCAGTGGGTGAACGCGGCTGAAAAAGTGAAAATTTTGTCTGAAAACGGGCTCATCAAAGTCTCTGTTTCTACCAAAAAAGAAGAGGCCCCAGTAGAAGCTGCGGCTGAGAGCGCTTCCGAGGCGGCCACGCCAGCTCCCGCCGAAGGTGCAGCAGAATAAAGACGGTTCATGTTTAGACGGCCCTCTTTTTTTTATACCTTATTGGTGACTTTTCCGAGTGTCTTGTTTTTTGGTGCGGTCGCCATTTTTCTTGGGCCACTTGATTTCGTTCTTTTTCCGGAGCGTCGGCCTGGGCCGATTGGACTTTGGGTGAAAAAGAGCTGGAGTCGATGGATGCTAAAATCTCATGGTCTTGAAATAAAGGTCACGGGCCCCGGCGCGAAAAATCTTTCAAAATTAAAATCAGCGGTCTTTGTGAGTAATCATCAATCAGCCATTGATATTTTAGCGCACACCCTGATTTTGCCCTCAAATGCTCATTTTGTTGCCAAAAAAGAGCTGCTTTGGATTCCGGTTTTTGGCTGGGGAGCTCGGGTTGTCGGCACGATTTTTATCGATCGAAAAAAGGGGGCGAGAGAGAATTCACTTAAGGCTGTCGCAGATCAGCTGAAAAATGGAAACTCTGTGATTCTTTATCCAGAGGGAACGAGGTCTTCAGACGCTAAACTAAAAGAGTTTAAGCGAGGAGCCGCGGTGATGGCCATTGAGGCGAAGGTGCCTATTGTGCCCATGACTATTTTTAATTCAGGTAAGCTTTGCCCAAAGAAAAGATTGTCCATCGAGCCCGGTCAAATCTGGATTTATGTTGATGAACCCATCGACACAAACAATTTGTCAGAGAATGATCGGTTTGAGCTGACCAAAAATATTCAAGCTATCATTCAAGAGCATCTTTCTCATCCTCCTCAAAGTCTTTTAGCCAGTGCTTGAGCTAGGCTCTTTGCGGCACTCGGCGCGTGTCTGAGAAAAAGATCCGGCTCGATCAACTCGATCTCTAAAAGAGAAAAGTGGTGTGCTTCGTTTCGAAGAAAATCGAGGCGAGCGTATAAACTTTCTTCTGGGAGTAGTTTTAAAATCTTTCGAGCTTGATGGAGAGCCTCTGGGGGGCAGGTCGATAGATTGATCGAGGCTCCAAATTTTTCATGACATCGAAAATCAGATTCTTCTGAGCGCTTTTGAATACAATGAGAGAATTCACCCTCGATAAAAATTAATGAAAACTCTCCCTCTTGAAGAACGGAGCTTTGAAATTTTTGAACAATGACCTCTTGATTTAAATGAGCACTTAAATTTCTTAAGTTTTCAGACGCGCTAAGATCAGAGTCGATTTTAAAAATTAGATGACTTCCGGCTCCGACAAGTGGCTTCACAATAAGTGAATCACTTTCAAATTCTTCCCAAAGCTGATCGAAGAAAATCTCAGGATGAATTTTTACTCTTTTTGAGGGGATGATGGGCACTTGAGCTTTGGCGAGCTCAAACAGATATTTTTTTGATAAATTCCAACGAATCAGATCGAGAGAATTCCAGACCATTGAAGAAGTTTTCGAAAGCTGACTTAAGAGTTTTTTGAATTCAGAAAGTTGAGTGTAATAGCCCCAAGTGCTTCGAAAGAGATAGGCATGGCTCGGTGAATTTGACAAATCGTCTCGCCAATTTAGAATTTTTGCCTGAAGACCTTCTTGATGAAGTTCTTTAAGAAGGAGCTGGTCATCTGGATGATGATCCCAGATATTTTTTGAGAACTCCTCGTTTGAAAGAATGACTAAGTCTAATTGTTTCGAGAAAGACATCAGAAACTTGATTTACTTATCTTTGCACTAATTCTCGAGCTTTTTCTTTTGGTCTTCGATGTCAGCCAGTTGAAGATCAATTTTTTCATGCAGGTGAGAGAAGCGCGAATCGCCCTTTTGCCGATAGAGTAGAGACTGCATCTGACGAAGATATCGAACTTGGGCCTCTCGAAGTCGATTCGATAGACTCGAGTTTTGATCTTTCAATTCTTGAAGACGATCCTGAATTCTTCTCTTCTCTAAGATCCCTAATGAACTGCTTTGAAGCTTTTGGCGATGCTCTTCAAGTTCGCTCAAAATGGCTTTGTTTTCTTCAACGAGATCATTTTTTGTCTTTTCGAACTCGGTGGCATAACTCTTGGCTTCATTTTGATAGGAATCATCTTGCGAGGAATATCTGGTCGGGGCCGTTTTCATAGCCGCACTTTTCATGGATCGACGGCTTTCACCCAGTGTTTCGGCGATACCTCCCGATTCAAAAGCATAATTGATAGGAAGAGCAAATGAGATTCCCTCTTCGCCCTTTGCGGTGAGTGTATTGATGGCCACGACTTTATAGTCTTCAGTAATCATCGGACCTCCGCTGTTGCCGGGGTTGATGGCAGCGTCAGTCTGAATGTAAGAAACACCATCAATTTCTCTTCCGACATAGCTTACGATTCCACGAGTTAGGGTAAAAGCGAGGCCCGACGGATTGCCAATGCTTAGAATATTTTGCCCAGGATAAAGAGAATGAGCATCTCCGATTTGAAAGTAGTCGAGATTCTGCGCATCAATTTTTAGAAGGCTCAGATCGACGTTTTCATCCTTTCGAATGAGCTTTGCACTAAATTGCTGACCATCTCGAAGGATAATCAGCGGTCGGTCATCAGCATCAATCACATGCGTGTTGGTGAGAATGAAACCATCCGCACTGATGAGAAATCCGGTTCCAAGACTTTGACGAGATCGAATAAAGACGCTCGCATTGAGTGCCCGAATAATTTCTGTTTTTGACTGAGAGTTTGTCGAATCAATTTTCTCCGAAGTGGAACTCAAGACTTCTTTCGAGTCTGTGTTTGAGTCAAAAGTTGGCGACAGAGGTTTCACCCATTCGTTGGACTGATTCAAAGAGAGATTTTCGTCTTTAAACCGATCACTCCACCAAAAATAAAAACTGATAGCGAAAAGCCCCGCGATTAAAATAGCCGCCGTCGAGATCGAAATGCCGTTCTTTCGATCTTCGTTTATTTTCTCAGGGCTTAGTTGAAAAGAGAGTTTTTTGAAGCTTTGAACGAGATCATCACACTCTCGTTTGGATAGATTTTGAAGAATGCATTTGGGTAGCGAATTCGATATTTCTTTTAATTCTTGAAAACTTATATTTGAAAGCTGAGGCCTTTCAGAAAGAAATTTGGAAAGCTCATAGAGTTCTCGCTGATCGAAAGATTCAATCATCCAAACGTCAAAAAGGCTTGGGCGTTGGCAATGTTTACAAACCCGAGCTTCTTCTTGAATGAGCTCAGCACAATGAGTGCAGGAATACATGATTAGATTTTATCAAAATTTTGGAGGCCCCGTCAGTGAGGCCCCCAGATACCTGACTAGTTTTTAGGATCGAGATAAACCTCAATAATCTCGGGCAAATCACGAATGCTGGTCGATAGGTCTTTGGTTTGATACCCAGCAGCCTGAACTCTTAATTGATGCGTTCCAGGAGTCAAAATCTTTGCGAGAAAACCGCCTCGGCTCTCTCGGGCGCGCTCGGAGGCCTGATATTTTTTCTCAGCGAACTGAACGCTCGCATCAATTCGTTCGCGGGTCGTTGAGTCATAGAAATGAAAACGAACCTGAGGCCCGGCCATCAATTGATTCAAAAGAAAAATCCAGCCAGGGCGCTGTCTTTTCACCATTGAGTCTCTCCATGTGTTGTAATCAGGTTGAAATCCATTTTTTGACGAGCCAATCTCAACAACATAGGCAAGAGTATTAAGATGTTCATGAAGCCAAGAGATGTCATCTCCATCAACCGGATAGAGCTCATCCCAAGCCGGGCCATAGGCATAGCTTCCGCTGCCTGAATCTTTAACCAGCGCTTTTGCAAACGGCGCACCGACGAAATCTAAAACACTAACCTCAGTGGGCTGATGACCGCGGCAACCATAGGGGGAGATAACAAGTTCACTATAGGAGTGATAAGAAACGCTGATCACAGGATTGATTCGTTTTGCAAATTCCATCAAAACCCGAGTTTCGGGTTCGCTAGCTTCAGCCGTTCCTCGATAGGTTTGAGAGCCCTTGCTCGAAGAGCTTCCGCGGCAAGCGCCCCAGCGGTATGGATAGTTTCGGTTGAGATCAACACCCCAAATGCTGTTAGAGTCTCCGCGAGCATTTTTTCGCCACCAAGAATCTTCATTCCAGACGATCCAGTTTCCATCAGGATTGATTTGAGGCACGACCCAAATTTGAAGATGTTCGAGCCATTCTGCGATCTCGGGGTGCTCGATGCTGCCAGCTCGAGTGAGGATGTAATCAATAATATCCATCGTGACTTCAGTGGTCATGAGCTCTCGCGCATGATGCATTCCATTAAAGAAGATGGCCGGCTTTGATTCCAGATTGTTTCGAAGACTGAGTCTTGCCGCATAGATTGCCTCGCCTTGAAGACTGCGCCCGATTTCTTCAAGATGCAACATCTCGGGATATTGATAGGCGTATTCTTTCAGTTTTTCGGAAATCTCTTTGGGGTTTAGATAGTCCTCCTGAGCGGCGAGCTTTTGAGTTTCTATAAGCTTCGGATTGAGGCCGATTTTTTGAAGATGCTCAAAAGTCTCGCGAGGTGCGACGATATCGACGCTTTTCTTATCATGGGAGTGCGCCACAATGTCTAAGCGAGGCGGAAGTTCATAGATCTCAAGCCCCATCTGCTCGGTGTCGATTGAAAATCGAACCTGTTGCGCAAAGGCATTGAAATTTAAGAGGTTAGTGAAACATAAAGTAACTATTGCAAATAATATTGATCTCATTTTTTCTCCCCTCTTCATTTCAATAGCTTTTCAATGAGCCCACAAGAGATAGTTTTAACGCGTCGAATCATGAAAATTCGAAATTTTCGGATTTTTTTTCGGATATCTTCAAAAGAAGCCTCTAAGAGCCGAATTCCCGAATGTCACAAGCATTGCTCACTATTTGCGAATGATGTTGATTTGGCTTTTTATGATTACGACTTGGGCCGCTCCTGTAGAGCAGCTGGCTCTTGTGGCTGAAAATTTTGCCTCGACGGTACCGAAACTGAAATTTTATCGAGAGCCCGAGCGAGGTGTTTTCATCGGCGAGATCGATGATCTTGAAGTAAAGCAGATTGTCGTTGAGATGACAGAGCGCTCGGAAGGCTTTTTTCAAGATGAAACCAAATTCTCAAGTCAAATTTTGAAACAAAAGAAATCTGAACTAGAAGCTTGGTCTAGAAAAAATAAGTCTAATTCTAAATTTGCGATTAAAGAAAAAGAAATTTGGGTGAGTGGCGCTGACGGCAAAACTTTAAAATCTTTGAAAGAAATTTTTCCCTTTCTTAGACGCCCAGACAGAAGGAGCAGAGGCGACAGAGATGATCCCGGCCCCCCCATTCACTTGGAGCTTGCCTTTGTGGAGATTCAAAATGAGGCCGTCGAAAGACTGGGGCTTCGATTTGGAAGTCCCATCTCATTTGCGAGCAATCTTTATCTTCAAAAAATCAATCGACCCGCTGAGCTCTTGAAGGTGGCAGGCTTTAACCCCATGGGAAGTTTCTTAGATTTTGTTTTAAAGGGGGGTGAGGGAAAAGTTCATTTTAAGCAGTCACTCGTTGGAAGAGATCGCGAGGAGTCTCAATTTCAAGTTGGGGGGGAATTTTCAGTTCGGCTTTCAGCTGAATCATACGCACAGATTGCGACGATTTCTTATGGAGTTGATTTGAAATTTCGACCGCGCCGACTCGATCGAAAGAATGTGGCGATCGACCTCAATGTCAATATCCGAGAGCCGAGTTCTAGCGGGGGCCTAGATGGCTTACCACTCATTCAAATCAAAAAACTCGAGACAGAAGTGAGAGCTCATTTCGGAGAGACCATGATGATTGGAGGATTTGTTCGGAGGCAAAAATTAAAAGGTAGTCAGGGAATTCCGGGGCTCAGCGAGATTCCATTTTTTGGCCGTCTGCTCTCGAGTCGAGATTATTTAAACAATCGAAGTGAGGCCTATCTGATGATCACACCGAGCTTGCCATCGGAGCCTTTTACTGGAGATCAAAAAAATGTGGATTAGTTTTGAGAGAGAAGCAAAAAAATTGGCTTGGATTCAGGATCGAGACACGATCGGAAGTGCGCGATCAAATGCGTTGGTGTTAGAGGGCAAAGACATTCGGCCTCTGCATGGCCAGTTTCGAGTCGAAGACTCGCAATTATTTTTTCGAGACTTTCTCGGAGCTAAAACTTTGAGTTTTCAAAATTCTCAGATGCAAATTGCTTCGTGGAGGCTAGAGCTGCTTTCCAAAAATCTCGATGATGAGGAAGTTTTTAGTTTCTTACAGACTGAGTTTCAGGATTTTGTAAAAAACCAGGTCGGAGCATCGCTTAACCAAACCGAGCTGAGGCGAAAGTTTCTGAGTCATCGGCTGATCAATTCAAATACCCCGCAACTCGCTGACGAGTGGATCCATCAGATGCAAAATGAGGTGGCCCTTGATAGCCCTGTGGAATCTCTTTTAAAGGATGAAAACATTAGTGATGTGCTGATCAACTCTTGGGATCAAATTTTTGCGGAAAAATCAGGGGTTCTCGCGAAAACTCGCTATCGATTCACCAGTCAGGAGTCTTACGAAATTTATGTTCAAAATCTTCTGACCAAACATAATTGCCAACATAGCCCTCGCCGAGCCTTTCATAATTTTCAAACGAGCGATGGCGTTCGAGTTCATGTGATTGGCCCACCGCTCACGCCAGAAAATTTTTTTATAAGCTTTAGAAGATTCCCAAAGAAGAACTGGGCGCTCGCTGATTTTTTGGCCAGAGGTTTTCTAAGTGAGGCCGAGGCAAAATTTTTAATGCGAGCCGTTCAAGAAAAGCAAAATATGATTATCTCCGGCGCTACGGGCAGCGGAAAGACCAGTCTTTTAAAAGCTCTTCTGCAGGAGATTTCGGCTGAAGAAAGAATCATAGTTTTGGAAGATACACCTGAAATTTTTTTAGATCGAAACAATGCTCTATTTTTGAGATGCCGAGAGGACAGTCTTTTGGAATCCGAGAGCGTCGGCCTACGGCAGCTTCTAAAAGAATCGCTTCGAATGAGGCCAGATCGAATTATTTTGGGAGAGGTGCGCGGAGAAGAAGCCTTCTATCTTTTGATGGCGATGAATACAGGGCATCGAGGCTCGATCTGTAGCCTTCACGCAAACTCACCAAGAGAGGCCCTCTGGCGACTTCAGTCCCTCGTTCAGCTTCATAAAAATTCTCTCTCAGAGTCGGCGGTGAGAGATCTGTGCGCAAGAAATGTCGGAGTTTTGGTTCATCTTGAGAAAGCGGGATCCAAGCGAAAAATTCAAAAGATCCAATGTGTTCGAGGCATAGAGGGCCAAAACTTTTTGCTGGAGGATGTCTGTGCTTAAAGAAAAAGATTTAGAAGAGCTTCTTTATTATATCGAGATTGGTCTCGCCACGGGAAGGCCTTGGATCAGCGTTTTTGAGGAGCTAAGTCATCAAGCCGATCGCGGAAGAATTCAAAGATTTACGAGTTTGTTTTTAAAAATATCAAGTCAAGTCGGGCAAGAGCGTTGTCTTCTGGACTACAAAAACAAATCGAAATCCATCGAGGAGGCGATGTTTTTTGAGATTTTGATTCTGAGTGAACAGTCGTCAGCCCAGTTTCGACAAAGTTTGAAACAGTTTCGAGATTTGATTTATCAGGTCGGTGTTCTCAAGAAGAAGAAAAAATCGCTTTTCTTGACGTCTAAGTTTCAAGCAATGAGTGCGATCTTGGTGAGTCTTTTCTTAAGCTTGGGTGTTCCCACACTGTTTCCCGAATGGAGCCCAAGCTTTCTCGATTTGGATCGTCCCGATTTATATTTTGCGGGTTGGCTTATGCTATTTATGGGAATCGGAGTTCTTTCGTGGCTCAGTTATTGGCCGATTCGAAATCAAAAGCAGGAGTTAAGCTTCATCATGTTTCTGAATTTGAACTCCTTGTTTCTTCGAGCGGGCCAGTCTTTGAAAAACTCGTGGAAGAAAAGTTTAAACGCTGTGAGTTTTTCAAAAAAATGGCGGCGTCATTTGGTGCGAGCTGAAATCGAGGGACTCATGTTTGAAGACTATCTTTTGAATATCGGCCGGCATTTGCCGAAGCCTTGGCCCGATTTTACAAGAGGCTTAAGCTGGGTTTTGCGTGCTGGCTCGTCACTTCATGAGTATTTTCAAGAATCGAGTTTGGTTTTTAGAGAAAATTTTCTTTATGAGTGGGAGGAGGGATTGAAAAAATCGAGTTTGGTGGCGCTGTTGCCGCTTTATTTTATTTGCCTTCCGGCCTCTTTGTTTCTTTCGATGGGCCCATGGTTTTGGGAGTTCGTCTCGTGAAAATTCCGTCGCTTTATTTTCTGAAAGAATGGTCAGCCGATCGAGACCGAATTCGCTGGAGATGTTTCATTAAGTCAGAGATTTATTTTGGTTCCGACCGAGAGACTGATATTAAGATTGATGGTCAGGGTCTGAGGGCTCGACTTAATTTTCGAGACAAAGAGTTTGAGGATTTCGAAAGCCGAAGTCTGCGGTCGCTTGAAGAGACAGAGTTGTTGGTTCTCAATTCAAAGGTTTTTTCATGGCGCCGATTTCGTTTAAAAAATTCGATTCTGCTTTGGGCTTTGTTTTCAATGGTGGTGGTCGCGTTAAGTGGATTTGCCATAAGATCAGCCGGCTGCCATTCTCGAAACTTAGACGATCAAGAGAGAAAATCGGCAGCCTCAATTTTGGAACTCTTAAAATCGAAAGATTTCATTCAAGCTCGGGCAAAGCTCAACGAGATGACGCTATCTTTTGGTGGTGAGTCTTGTTTGCCAGATGAAGTTCGAGATTTGGAGTTGGCATTGGCAGAAGCGCTACTCATTCAAAAACTTGAGCGAAAAGACTATCTCAAGGCCGCAAATTATTTAGCTCGAGTGGAGTTGCGACTGAGGGCCGAAGATGCACAAAGCCTAAGAGAGCAGATTCTTTCAGGCGCTCGCCACCTCTTTTGGCGATCTTGGAGTTTGGAGCGAAAAGATCCCGGCGAGTCATATCGCTTGCAGAGAGAGGCCCAGCAGATTTGTCAGCAGTTTCGATTGAAGTCTGGGTGTTTTTTGAGCGGCGAGAAATGAAATTGCAATCAATCAAAAAGTTTTCCGTTGGCACTTGAAGAAGCTCTTTTCTTTCCCAAATGCTCATAAGCTTTATCTGTCGCGATTCGGCCTCGCGGAGTTCGCGCAATAAATCCGGCCTGCAAAAGATAGGGCTCATAAATATCTTCTAATGTATCTCGTTCTTCTTGAAGAGAGGCGCAGAGAGTTTCAATTCCCACTGGGCCCCCTTGAAAGCGATCGATGATGAGGCTTAAAAATTGACGATCCATGGGATCGCAGCCCATCGCATCGACCTCTAGCTGCTCGAGCGAATACACGCAGAGCTCTTTTGAAACTATTTTTTCTCCAGAAGTTTGAGCAAAATCACGAATTCGCTTCAGTAATCGGTTGGCTACACGAGGAGTTTTTCGAGATCGACGAGCAACCTCAAGCGCGGCTTCATCTTTCATTTCAATCTCTAAAATTTTTGCCGATCTCTTCACAATGCTTGAAAGCTCTTCATCAGAATAAAACTCCAGCCGAAGCGGAATTCCAAATCTGGATCGAAGAGGGCTGCTCAGGAGTCCGCTTCGAGTCGTTGCCGCCACCAGCGTAAAAGGAGGAAGGTCGAGCCGCAAGCTTCTTGCAGATGGCCCTTCGCCCACGCTCAGATCAAGCTTGAAGTCTTCCATCGCGGGGTAAAGAATTTCTTCGACCATTCTTGGAATTCGATGAATCTCGTCGATAAAGACAACATCATAAGGCTCAAGATGCGTGAGAATGGCGGCAAGATCGCCCGCTTTTTCGATGGCGGGGCCACTTGTGATTCTTAGATTCACTCCGAGCTCTTTGGCGATAATATGCGAAAGTGTTGTTTTGCCAAGCCCCGGTGGGCCAGCCAAAAGAACGTGATCGAGTGATTCTTTTCGAATCTTCGCCGCTTCAATAAAAACCTGAAGATTTTTTTTAAGCTTCTCTTGGCCGATAAAATCCTGAAGTCGCTGTGGGCGCAGATTGATGAAATCATCGTGCGCTGTTTCTTCGGTCGCTAAAATTCTTTTTACATCGTCTTGATTGGTTTCAATAATCATTTAATTCGCCCTCGATGTTTGATTCAAAACTCCCAGTGTATTTTTGACGAGAGCTTCTAAACTTAAATCCTTGAAGTTTTCTTCTTTGGTCTTGAGGCTCTGTAGAGCTTTTTGGATTTCATTTTTTTGATAGCCTAGATTTTGAAGAACTGACTCGAGCTCAGTTTCTTTTGAAACTTTATCTGATGACGAGAGGCTAAGTTTTGAGCCCATTCGATCAGCCAGCTCTAAACTTAAACGCTCGGCAGTTTTCTTGCCGATGCCAGGAATTTTTTGCAGGCGCGCAATGTCTTTTGACTGCAAGGCAAGAATCAAATCCTGATGTGAAATTCCAGATAAAATCGACAATGCCAATTTCGGGCCGACACTCGTGACCTTTAGAAGTTCACGAAAAATTTGACGCTCATCTTGGCTGCTAAAGCCAAAAAGTTGAAGCGCATCTTCTCTCATATGCGTGTGAACAAATAAAACAACACTCTGAGAGAGCTTGAGTTGCTCAGCCGTAAAGGGCGTATGAAAAACTTCATAGCCAACACCCTGACAGTCAATCACAGAAAGCGTTGGACTCTTAAAAGCGACTTCGCCGCGAAGCTGTGCGATCATTTAGAACTCTCCTTGTGGGCTGCCAACTTTGCAGGTGGGTTAAGCCTATCGCTAATGCAACATATTGATCCGAGCGTCAAAACTGAATACTTGAGGGGAGCTTTAAAACCAGTCGACTCATATTCTCAATTTGAGCTTTCTGGGCCCGACCAGACCCACAAATCGAGGATTTGACCTGAGTGGCCGAATATTCATGAATCTCAAGCTGAAACTGAGCGGCCATCAGCAAAATCACGCCCCGCACTTGACCAAGCTTCAGGGCACTTTGAGCGTTCTTGGCGAAAAAAACTTTTTCTACGGCCAAATGATCGGGGCGATATTTTTCACAGAGATGCTGCAGGTCTTGATAAAGATCTCGCAGTCGATCAGAAAAGCTTAACTTCGAATCCAGAAGAATGCTGCCACTCGTGATGTATTGTGGTTTTGAAGAATAAAGACGCAACAGACTAAAACCTGTTCTTTGGCTGCCCGGATCAATGGCCAAAGTAATCATGCTTTTTTAGACTAGTCGATTTGTAAGGGAGTGACCAGCCTTGAGATGATTCAGAAAAACTTTTCAACAAAATCAAAATTCAGCGTTACTCGTGACTCGCTGAACATCGTCATGATCTTCAAGGTTTTCTAAAAGACTTTGAAGCTTTTCAGAAGTCTCGCCCGAAACCTGAATTCGATTGTTGGGAAGAAAGCTTAACTCCGAGAGCTCCATTTGAATGCCCGCTTTTTCGAGGCCATCCACCACGCCAAGAAAGTCTTGTGGTGAGCTTAAAATTTCAAAGCCTTCATCCGAGGCGCTAAAATCATCGGCGCCAGCTTCTAAGGCGATATTCATCAACTTCTCTTCTTCGCCCTGATCTTTTTTTATAAGAATAAGCCCGCGCTTTTCAAAACCCCAAGCGACGGCACCAGCTTCAGCAATGCTGCCGCCGCCTTTTTCAAAAATTTTTCGAAGCTCAGGTTGAGTTCTTGTTTTTTTGTCTGTGACGCACTCCACTAAAATGGCAACTCCTCCTGGGCCATAACCTTCATAAACAATTTCTTCGAGACTCACTCCGTCATCGAGCTCCCCTGAAGCTTTTTTTAAAGCTCGATCGATATTTTCTTTCGGAACACTCTGAGCTTTGGCATCAGTGATCGCCTTTCGTAGGCGCGCATTACCATCGGGATCAGCCCCCCCTTGTTTCGCGGCGATGCTGATTTCTTTGATATACTTCGCATACAAAGCACTCTTTTTTTTATCGGTTACAGCTTTGAGGCGTTTGACCTTGCTCCACTTATTATGACCTGCCATAGATGCGCCCAAGTTAGCAGCTCTAAAGATTTGAGGCAATTTCGAGCTCGGCTTGCTTAATCAGCCTTGCCTTTGAAATAATCGAACAATGAGAACTGCGATGAAGGGCCATGCTTTGTTGGCGTTAATTTTTGTGAGTTTTATTTTTGGAGCTTGTAATTTTTTGGGGGGTAGTCGGTCGAAAGAAAAAACGAAAGATCTGCCAAAAAGTGTGAAAGTTCAGTCGATTCTGATTGGTTTTAAAGGAAGCCTACCGGGAAAAGAGATTGAGCGATCAAAAGAAGAGGCCCAAAAGTTAGCCCGAGATGTTTTTGAGAAATCAAAAGACCAAGGCGCAGATTTTGGGAGTCTTGTTGTTTCTTATTCCGATGACATGGTTCCAGGAATTTTTGAGCTGACCAATGATTCAGAAAACAAAAAAACAGATCAGTTTTTGAAGTCGGAATTTTTTAAAGCTTGGGCAGACAAAGCTTTTGAGCTCGAAGTCGGCGAGCTGGCCTATGTTCCCTATGAAGAGAATCAAGCCGCCTATGGATTTTACATCCTTAAGCGGCTTGAATAAATTCTTCATCAAGTTCTTAAGACTTACTCGATGTCTTTACCTTCAATCACATCAACCAAACGAGGATCATTGGTAGGCTTCATTTCGCCAGATTTAAGTCGACGGATATAATCCTTATAGGCCGACATCGCTTGTCTACCAAAGATCAGCATAATCGGAATATTGGCAAAAAGCATCACGCCTGTTCCAAGGCCCGAAAGATTATCGAGCTCTTCTTCTGTCGTGATCAGGCCAGAGCAAGCCACCACGACTAAAAGACAATAAAGTATTTTATATAAAAAGACCCAGCGTTCTCCCACCATGAAGATCACGCCCTGCTCACCATAATAGCTCCAAGAAATCATTGTGGAGAGTGCAAACAAAAGTGCAGCCAATGGAATCAATAGACTTCCAAGGCCTGGCCATGCTCGGTCAAAGGCGTGAGAGGTGAGTGCTGCTCCGATATAATCAGCGTAGATCGATGGATCTTCGAGGATAGGAACCACAGAACTTTCAACGCTACTCCATTCAGCCATTAAAACTCCGGGGCTTGTCTCGACAACTCTTCCTGAGATTCTGATCTTTTCGTTGGGGTTGCCAAAATGAGCGGTCATAAAAATGCCATCGCCATCTTTCCAAGCCTTCGCAATTTTTTCAGCCTCTGGAGATTTCGCAGGCATCGCTGTCGATTCCAAAAGCCAACCTGACTCCACCTGAGTGAATTGAGGAGTTTCAGAGAAAGTGGCTTCACCTCCACGATTCCAAGCGCCGGTTGCGAGAATGATGAGAGCCGTGATGGTGCAGACACAAATCGTATCGATGAAAGGCTCTAATCCTGCGACCACACCCTCTCGAACGGGTTCATCTGTTTTGGCAGCGGAGTGAGCAATGGGTGCCGAGCCTTGACCCGCTTCATTTGAGAACAGGGCTCGCTTCATTCCCCACAAAAATGCGGAACTCACCGTTCCACCAAGAAAAGCGCCGGTCGCTTCTGTTGGATTAAAGGCGCATGATACAATCAGTTTTAACATCGCTGGAATTTCCCAGAAGTGTGTGATCAAAACATAAAATCCGGCCAAGATATAAATTCCGCACATAAAAGGAACGAGGCGTCCTGCGACGGAGCCGATTCTTTTAATTCCTCCGATGATCACAGCACCCACCAAAACAGCTAAAATAATTCCTGTCAGAATTGGGGGCACTCCGAAGCTATCTTGAAAGCTAATGCCGACATTCCAAGCTTGAAACATATTTCCGCCTGTGACGGCAGAGATAAGAAGAGTGACACAAAAAATAGCCCCGATGAATTTGCCGATTCCCGCAAGGCTTGGATGAAATTTTGCGAGGCCTTGACTGACCACCCACATGGGCCCACCGTGGGGGTTTTGAGGGTCTGAAGTATTTCGATAGAGCATCGACTGCGTGACTTCAGTCAGCTTTAAGGACATTCCAATGAGTCCAACCACCCACATCCAAAAAATAGATCCGGGGCCGCCAAGAGAGACAGCCACTGCCACACCGGCGATGTTTCCTAAACCAACAGTTGCCGAAAGAGCCGCCGATAAAGCTTGAAAGTGGTTGATGGCGCCGGGGTCGTTTTTATCGTCATAGCGACCTCGAAGAACGCTTACGCCGTGGGTGAGGGCTCGATATTGGCTAAAACCGCTCCAAATCGTAAACAGCACACCGGTTCCCAAAACGATATAAAGAACGCTGTCATGCCACAAAATGCCATTCGCAGCTGACATCCAGTCATTGATTATTGATAAAAAATCTCCCATTTCCCTTGCTCCTTCACCCAAGCTCTTTTGATAATTTCAGCCTCAAAAAAACTGATCACGCCCTCTTCACCCTTTGAAAAAGACTTGAACCGATACCTGAATCCATCTCTGTCTTCGTGTCAATGCTCTTTAAAGCTTTGTCGAACACTGCCGTCTTGATCTAGAGTGTTCGTGAAATGGAAGATCTTAAAATAAATGATTTTAGTATTCATATTGCCACGGTGAATGGCTCGGGCTCGCAGTCAGCCAACAATATTTTGATGAGATCAATTTTTAGAATGGGTGTTCCCGTCAGTGGAAAGAATCTTTTTCCTTCGAACATTCAGGGCTTGCCGACTTGGTTTAGTATTCGAGCGAACGAGCAGGGCTGGACGGCTCGACATATTCGCTATGATGTTTTGGTTTGCATGAATGAAGCGACTTATGTGGAAGATGTGAAGAAGCTTCAGCCTGGCAGCTTTGTGATTCATCATCCACAGATGCAAGTCGCCGCCATTCGAAAAGATGTGACGAGTATTTCTGTGCCGTTCGCTGAGCTGATTGCCGCCGCCTGCCCAGAGGTGCGGCTTAGAAAGTTGGCCGTGAATATGATCTATGTGGGCATATTAGCTGAAATTTTAGGGGTAGACGATCAAGCGATGATGGCTGCACTCCAGCAGCAGTTCGCAAGCAAACAAAAAGTGATTCAACTCAACTCAGATTGTATCCAAGCGGGAAGAGGCTGGGCCAAACAAGAGGCTTGGCCTGAAAAGATTCCTCTGAAAGTCGAGCGAAGAGATCTTACGGATTCAAAAATTTTAATTGAAGGGAATGCGGCGGCGGCCTTAGGAGCAATTTTTGGAGGCTGTCAGCTTGTCAGTTGGTATCCGATCACACCGTCTTCGAGTGTGGTGGATGCTTTTGTTGAGTATGCCGAGAAATATCGAGTGGATTCCAAAACTGGAAAGAAAAATTTTGCGGTGATTCAGGCTGAAGATGAACTCTCAGCGATCGGAATGACTTTGGGCGCCTCGTGGATGGGAGCTCGGGCGATGACGGCGACTTCGGGCCCTGGAATTTCTCTCATGGCCGAGTTTACGGGCTATGCCTACTATACGGAATTGCCGACGGTGATCTTTGATATTCAGCGAGTGGGGCCTTCGACGGGGCTTCCGACTCGAACGAGTCAGTCTGACATTGAATTCGTGGCAAGCCTAAGTCATGGCGACACAAAAATTCCAATGTTGTTTCCTGGCAGCGTGAAAGAATGTTTTGAGTTCGGCGGACAAGCTTTTGATTTTGCAGAAGAGCTGCAATCTCCAATTTTTGTGATGTCTGATCTCGATTTGGGAATGAATTTTTGGATGTCAGAGCCGTTTCGTTACCCCTCAGAAAAGTGGAATCGAGGAAAGATTTTAAGCGATGAAGATGAAGAAAAGCTAAAAGACTTTGGTCGCTATAAAGATGTGGATGGGGATGGAATTCCCTATCGAACACTACCCGGAATGAAAGATCGAAGAGGCGTGTTTTTTACGCGGGGTAGCGGTCACAATGAAATGGCGGCTTATACCGAATCAAGTGAAGCTTATGTGCGAAACATGAATCGCTTGCTGAAAAAATGGGAGAGCGCAAAAAAGATTTTGCCGAGCCCAGTTCTTGAGCTCGATGGCGAATCGGAATTTGGCGTCTTAGCTTTTGGTTCGAGCCATGATGCGGTGAGAGAAAGTTTGGCGGAGCTTGAGTCTCAAGGCCTTTCTTTGAGCTATTTGCGGGTGCGTTCGTATCCTTTTCAGCAAGATGTTGAGAATTTCATTAAGCGACATCGAAGAGTTTTTGTAGTCGAGCAGAATCGAGATGCCCAAATGCGAAATTTGCTGGCGAAAGATTTAAGACAAGAGGCGCACAGACTCGAATCTATTTTACATTTTGATGGGCTTCCGATTCCCGCAAGTTTTGTCACAGAAAAAATTATCGAAAATCTTAATGCGGAGGCTTTGAAAAAAAATGTCGCTTCCTAACGAAAAGAAAAATCCAATGCTCACTCCGAATCGAGTGGGCTTAACCAAAAAAGATTATGCCGGGGCGGCCAGCACTTTGTGTACGGGTTGCGGGCATGATTCTATCACGCTACATCTGATCTCGGCTTTTTATGAGCTTGCGATCGAGCCCCATCGGGTGGCCAAGTTTAGTGGCATAGGCTGCTCGTCAAAAACTCCAGCTTATTTTTTATCAGGTTCTCACGGATTTAATGCCGTTCATGGGCGAATGCCCTCGGTTGCCACAGGTGCAAATGCCGTTCGGCCCGACATGATCAATATAGCTGTGAGTGGTGACGGCGATACGGCGAGCATTGGTTTAGGGCAGTTTGCGCATCTCATTCGACGAAATGTAAAGATGCTCTACATTATTGAGAACAACGGAGTCTACGGCTTAACGAAGGGTCAGTTTTCGGCGACGGCAGATAAAACCTCTGTCTTAAAAAAAGGAGATCGAAATCTGTTTGAGCCCATTGATCTTTGTCTTTTGGCATTAAGTTTAGGCTGTGATTTCGTCGGGCGAAGTTTTTCTGGAGATGTGAAACAGGTTTTGCCGCTGATGAAGTCGGGTTTGTCGCATAATGGTCTCGCGGTTTTAGACATTATTAGCCCTTGCATCACTTTTAATAATCATGAGGGGTCGACCAAATCCTATAAGTTCGTCAAAGAGCATGATGAGTATTTGCACGAGATTGGCTTTGTTCATGGGGCCGAAGAAATTCAAGTTGATTATGATGAGGGAGAAACTCGCATTGTTGATCTTCATGATGGTTCGAAGATTACGCTGAAGAAGTTGGATCGAGACTATGATCCAACAAATCGAACAGAAGCGATGAGATTTTTAGAAGAGGCGAGAGAGCAGAAATTATTTTTGACCGGTCTTTTTTATATCAACCCGAAAAGCCCTTCGTTTTCGCAAATGCTCGATTTAATCGACGAGCCTTTGGTGGCTGTATCTCAAGAGCAGCTTCAGCCCTCGCGCGAGTCGCTCAATGAGATCATGACGGCTTTGATGTAGGCGCCGCTTCAGATTCGAGGCTCTCCGCGATAAGATCATCCAGATGAACGGGAGCTTCAGCGTCTAGAATCTCGATTTCATCTTTTCTTTGGGCTTCAATGCGATTTGGCCCAAAAGACTTGGCGGTCAAGAGAGCGGCTTCTGCTCGACTGAGCCAATCTGCGCAAGAGTCTTCGCCACTGAGTTCGGCGACCCCAATGTTCACGTTAAGCATTTTGATCGCGGGATGTGTTGATTCTTGAATCATCGCGGGAATCTCTCTCGCCATTCGATAAGTATTTTCAAGATCGCTGCCGGCTAAAGCCACTGCAAAGCTCTTTCGATTGAACTGTAAGATGAGATCCATTTTTCTAAAATGATCTTTTAAAGTTTTGGTAAAAAGTGGAAGCACTTCATTTTCTGCGCTCTTATCCATCAAAAGCTCTATCATCATGAGCGAATGAGTCTGCGAATAAAATCGTTCTCTTTGGGTTTCAAAAAGAGATTCGAGATATTGAATCTTAGGAAGCTGAGTGAGTTCGTCAAAAAAGCTGGAGTCATCGAGTTTTCGAATCCAATTTTTGGGAAGCGCATCCATCAAAATCATAAAGCCAGTTTCAGTAGGAAATGCTTTGAGCTGGAAATAATTGATCTGATCGTTTTCTAACACTAGCTTTATTCGCACTCGAAAGGCTTGATCTTTGGAGAGCTTCTTAAAAAACTCTGCCCAGTTCATCTCAAGCGGAGTGATGGCTAACTTCTCGCTGAGGCTGTGCCCCAAAACATCATCCGCCACGACCTTGAAAGACTCTAGTGCCAGCGGGTTTGCGTCGATGAGTCGAAATTTGTGATCGACGAAGAAAGCGGCTTGTCTGCTCTCATCATAAAGCGAATCAAAGAGAGTTTGCATGCGCTTTGCCTTCTTGAAAAAGGCGGTTCTTAAAAAATAGGCCCCTAAGCCACCAATAAAAACTAAACCTAACAGAATAAAAAGAGAGTTTAATACAAAGCCCCAGCTTTGATAAAAAAAGGCGTTTTCTTGAGAATCTAAAATTAAAACCTGTTCGTTCGGTCGACTTAAGACTTGAGCTGTTAAAATTCGGCGGCCATCACTTTTTTTTTCGATATCTGAAGAGAACTTGCCATTTTCAAACAGTATCTGTCGCTCACCAGGCGTTAAACGTTCGAGACGCCAGGCGGGATCTGTCGAGGCAAGAATTTGAAGTAGCCCCGGTTCGGCGCGAGCGATGGCGAGCCGACCTTTTAACTGGAGTTCTAGTAAAACTTGAGACAGGCGAACTTGCGCCGATTTTAAATCCTCATTTTGAAGATCTTTCGTGTTGAGGTTCCAGTTCGAGCCAGACTCTAAAAGTAGGGCTTTGGCAGCCGAAAGACTTTGTTCTAAACTTTGTTGTCGCTGAGAAACTAGAACTTGAAGGTCGCGCTGGATCAGGTAGATTCCAAGGGCAGTAAGAAAGATGGTGAGGCATGCAAGGACAGCAAAAATATAACGATGAGACTTTAGCGCCAAAACTTTCATTAGCTGCACAACAAATTGAAACACGTAGCCTAGAAATCGGCCAGCAGATTTTTGCTCGCAGTCATTCTTCTGCCAAAAGTATTTTCAATCGCAACTTCTGGCAGGCCAAAATGATGGATCTTTCAACCTCAGACCCGCGAGTAAAGACTCAATTGTTTCGATTTGTAGATGTTCTGCCCGTCTTGAAGAATTTTGAGCTGAAGCGAAGGCACTTGATAGAATATCTTGCGCGGCCAAAGTCGGCAAAAAATTGGCCGAAAATTCTGAGTCTCACGACTTTTTTGTTACGACTGCCCATCGTTTCTTGGTTCTTGGTGTATTTTGCAGATCAGCAGGTTCGTCAAATGGGCCGACTTTTTATTGTGGGTCAAAATGCTCAAGAGGTTTTGCCCAAAATCGAGAGGCTTCGTGAGAACAAAACAGGATTCACGCTCGATATTCTGGGTGAAGCTGTCTTATCAGACGCCGAGGCCGAAGCTTATCGAAGCCAGTATTTCGATCTCATTGAAAGTCTTGGCGAAGAGTCGAAGAAATGGAAGTCGGTCGATCTTTTAGACCATTCTCCCAAAGGCGAGATTCCAAAGGTGAATATTTCGATCAAAATCTCTGCTCTCGATGCATTGAGCGATCCGATTTCATTTGAGGAGACCTTAGCTCGGTTAGAAAATCGCATTCTACCGATTCTTCGACTCGCCAAAGAAAAAAACATCTTCATTAATTTTGATATGGAGCAGTTTAGTCTTCGAGAGTTAGTGATGGAGCTCTTTCGAAGAATTCTTTTTCGAAGCGAGTTTCGTGATTATCCGCATTTAGGAATTGTGGTTCAGGCCTATCTGAAATCAGCAGAGCGTGATGTGAGTTTCTGGATCGAACAGGCGAAATTAAGAAAAACAGCGTTTAGCATTCGTTTGGTGAAAGGGGCTTACTGGGATTACGAGGGAATATTGGCCGAGCACAATGGATGGGAGTCGCCCGTTTTTGAGTCAAAGTGGCAGACCGACCTCAGCTTTGAAGACTGCGCGGTGAAACTTTTGAGCGCTTATCCAGCGATTGAGCTGGCGATTGGTTCTCACAATGTACGCTCGATAGCGTTTACGGCGAGTGTTGCAGAGAGCTTGGGCCTTGCGAAAAATTCCTTTGAAGTTCAGATGCTCTATGGAATGTCGGGAGCATTTAAAGAAGCGCTGATTGAGATGGGCTACCGAGTGAGAGAGTATTGCCCCATGGGTGAAATGCTTCCCGGTTTATCTTATCTTGTGCGTCGACTGCTTGAAAACACAGCCAATGATTCCTTCTTGAAGCAAAGCTTTATGGATCATGCGCAAATCGGAGAATTGCTCAAATCTCCACGACAGAAAGGAAAATCAAAATGACAATTTTAGCGAATGAGATTTTTAAAAATGCCAGTTTTCGAAATTTTTCGTTATCTGAAGACAGAGAAAATTTCAAAAAATCTCTTGAAATTGTGCGAGAGCAGTTGGGACGTTCTTATCAGTTAAAAGATGGAAGTTTGTGCTCCACAAAGACAAGCAAGTTTAAGCCAAGTTACAATCCTGCCGAGCCGAGTCAAATCATTGGATATGTCGAGTATGCGGATCAACAAGATGCAGAGCAAGCTTTGAAGGTTCTAGCAGAGGGCCGAAAGACTTGGTCGCGAGTGAGTCTTGAAGATCGAGTGAAAAAGACAGAGGCGCTGGCCGATTGGATGGAAGCTCGAAGAGATGAGCTTTCGTCTTGGATGGTTTTTGAAGCGGGCAAATCTTGGCGAGAGGCTGATGCCGACACCTGTGAGGCGATTGATTTCTGTCGTTATTACGCACGAGAAATGATTCGCTTAGGCGCGCCTCGCCTCATGCAAAAGCTTCAAGGTGAAAATAATCATCTCGTTTATCGCCCTCGAGGTATTTCTCTTGTGATTGCGCCCTGGAATTTTCCACTCGCCATTTTAGCAGGAATGACGATTGCTAGTTTGGTCACGGGAAACTCTGTCATCATTAAACCAGCTGAGCAAACTTCAGTGATTGGAGCTTTGTTGGCGCAGGGACTAAAAGAAGTTGGCTTTCCGGCCGAGTCTTTTTATTTTTTGCCCGGAATCGGAGAAGAAATTGGCCCTCAGCTTGTGCAAGATGAAAGAGTCGATTTGATCATTTTTACGGGCTCAGCAAATGTTGGTCTTTCCATCATCGAAGAGGCGGCTAAAAAACCAAAGCCCAATCAGAAGGGCGTCAAAAAAGTAATTGCTGAAATGGGTGGAAAAAACGCCCTCATTATTGATGATGATGCTGATCTCGATGAGGCGGTCATCGGGGCCAGCATGAGTGCGTTTGGTTTTCAGGGGCAAAAGTGTTCCGCACTGAGTCGACTTCTGGTGCATGAAAATGTTTATGATCAATTTGTTAGTCGCTTTGTGGAGGCGGCAAAGTCGCTTCGCTCGGGAAGTCCGACCCAGCCAGAGTTTCAAGTCGGGCCAGTGATTGATCAAGAAGCTCAAGAGCGAATTGAAAAAACAATTCTTGAGGCCTCGAAGCGATTAAGAACGCTCTACATTCAAGAGAAAAATCCTGCATTGAAGGGGCATTTTGTTCCATTGGCGATTTTTGAAGTGGAAGACGACAAAGATTTTATTTTTCAGAATGAAATCTTTGGTCCAGTGGTCGCAGTAAAAAAAGTGAAGAGTCTTGATGAAGCCATCGAGAATGCAAACTCTGTTCGCTTCGCTTTGACGGGTGGAATTTATTCAAGAAATCCATCCCATATTGAAAGAGTCAAAGAAGAGATGGAGGTTGGAAATCTTTATATCAATCGAGGCATCACGGGGGCCATTGTTGAAAGGCAACCTTTTGGGGGCTATAAACTTTCTGGCGTCGGAAGCAAAGCCGGTGGGCCCGACTATCTCATTCAACTGATGGAGCCGCGAACGATCACTGAAAATACAGTGAGACGAGGTTTTGCCGCTTCAGAGTGAGAGATTTAAGCAAACGATAAATCACCCAAGGCAACTGCGATAAGCAAGCAGGCAAAGGCGATTCTCAGAACACTTTCTTTCAGGCGAATTTTCTTTGCGAGAGCAAAGCCTAAGAAGGTTCCCACGAGAAGACTAATGAGTTGAACATCGGGAATCTGTTGAATTCTTTGTGAGTGAAGATGAAATTGAGTCAAGAGGGCCACGCCGCTTGAAATAAAAACAAAAAAGAAACTAAGCGCCGTTGATTCCTTCATGGGAATGCGAAGCACTCGGTGAAGAATAGGAACATTCAAAATTCCACCACCAATTCCAAAAAAACCAGCCAAGCTGCCAGACATGAAAAAAAGAGGTGGTGCCGTTTTTTTGGCGAGGCTTGACGCCGATGTTTCTTCTCTCGATCGAAAAAATAAGAGTTTCAAGGCGATGAAAATCAAAAGAATATCAAAGGCGATGACGAGATCTTTCGCTGGAATTCGATCAACCAGCCAGCTGGCGGCTAAGGCTCCAAGGCCAGCGGATAAAATCCAAAATCCCATGGCCTTCGCCCGCGGACGAATCAAATCTCGATGATTCATCACCTTGAGCACCGACAACAAAAACACAGAACAAAGACATAGAAAAACAGCATCAGGATAAGAATTTTTTTGAAGATGAATCAAAATAGGAAGAATCAAAATTCCTCCACCAATGCCGAGCAGGCTAGCCGCGGCCGTGGCCAGCATAACAATCAAAATGAAACCGATCATGCTTTCAGGTTATTCCAAATTGAAAGCAAACGTTCAAGCCCCATTCCTCTAGAACCCTTTAAAAGATAGGCAGTTTGAGGCGCTATGTTTTTTTCGATGTGATTTTTAAGATCGTCAATTTCTAGAAAACACTTTGTTCTCTCGCTGGGAACATGACGATAGGCTTTGGCAAAGTTCGAACCCAGCGTCAGAATTTCATTGGCTCCTGAAGTTTCAGCGATATTGAGAATTCGTTGGTGAAAGCTGATAGATTCGGGCCCCAAGTCTAACATATCGCCCAAAATCAAAACTTGCCTTATGCCTTCCGCAAGTTGTTGAAAGCTTGTCATGGCGCTTTCCATCGAAGACGGATTGGCATTGTAGCAATCATCAAAGACAAAAACATCATTCTTGAACGAGAGCCAGCGACTACGATGCGCTTCGCCTTCAAATTCATTTAAGCGCCGTGAGATTTTTTCTATCTCTTCTTTTGTGATCGTCGGAGACATCATGACCAAGCCCGTAAGAGCCGCCAAAAGATTCAGGGCATTATGCTCTCCCGGAAGCGGATTAAGCCAGTTGATTCCAAAACATGAAAGAATGTTTGGCTTTTTAAACAAGCCCTCAATGTCAGCGCGCTCTTTTAGGCCGTAGCGAATGGATTGCGGTGGCAGATTGGCCTCACGAATCCATGAGCTGTCTACATTCGCCGCGAATCGCCCGCTATTTTTTTTCAAATAATGAACCAGTTGAAGTTCCTCGCGAGCCACGGTTTCAATATTTTTAAGGCGTTCTAAATGTTCCTCTTGGATACAAGTGAGAAGACCCGCATCGGGTCGAATCAGCTCTAGGTGTTTTTCCATCCATCCAGGCTCATCAATACCCACCTCAAGAACGGCGAATTCTTCATCTCGAATTGCAAGAAGACTTAATGCCACTCCCAAAATTGAATTTTCAGACTTTTTTGTTTTAAAAATGCCGTGTTTTGAAAAATGAGCTTGTAACAAAAACGAGAGGTATTCTTTGGTGGTTGTTTTTCCATTGCTACCTCCCACCACAAAAATTTTCGCTTTGAGTCGCTTTCGATGAGCAGAAGCGATTTGACGAAGAGCCTGAAGATTATCTGAAGTCTCAATGAGCTTGGATTGAAAACTTGAATCAAATGATGATTTAAAAGGCGAATGAACGAGAGCCGCACAGGCTCCTTTTTCAAGAGCTTGTTTCACGAAGTCATGTCCATCAAAGCGATCTCCTTTGATGGCGACAAATAAATCGCCCGGCTGAATGCTTCGAGTATCTGTGTGAATTCGAGCCGCATTAAATTGCGGAAAATCTGTGCCGCCACCGATAGCCTCACGAATAAATGTGTCTGAAAAAGTCATCATCTTTGTTTTTCTTGGATGATAATAAATGAAGATGATTTTAAGGGGAAGCTTTCATAAATCTTAATCGGAGCAATTTGCAAAGTTTTAGTAGAGACTTCTTGGCCGTCATAAAGGCTTAGCCGTGAAAGCACACTGGCATTGATCTGTTCAGGATCAGCACCCTCTTGAATCAAATTTATCCAGTATTTTTTTAAATAATCAACATCGACAATCCACTTTGAAATTTTTTCCTCTTTCATCCACGCCTGCATTTTTTCTTCTGAGCCTTCGAGTATCTGAATCGGGTTCTGAATAATATCTCCAGAGTAGAAGCGTGAAAGAAACTCAAGCGCATCCCCCATGATGGCGATATTCGAAGTTTGGTCTTTTGTGATTTGATTGAGAACCATATTCCAAGAGATGTCGAAGCTTCTTTTGTTATCATACCGGAGCGCGGCCAGTGTCATCGTGCTAAGAGCGGCTATCAAAATCATACTCACGATGATACGCCTCGATTTTTGAAACCAATTTGATGAAGAAATCTCATTAAAAGACTGAAGTAATTCGATCAATAAAAGCACACCAGCAAGGCTGACAGCAAAGTCTAAGCCCGAGAACAAAAGAAGTCCGAGTGAGAACGTTGCTAGACCGATCCATCTTTTTGACTGCCAAGGCTCCCGAAAAGCGAGAAAGACGCAAAAACTGGCAGCCATCAGTGAAACCCACCAAATTGAAGATATAGCATGCGAATCAAAAGGAGGGCGAATGCTCAAAATCCAAATGCTCACCATGAAAGCGCTTAATAATTTGAAGCTGCTACTTCTCATCTGATTTTTGAAATCGAAGTGCTCAGGGCGAAGCTTATGAATGAAAAAGAAGACGAAGATTTCTTTCATGACCAAGGCGAATAAAGTCCAAAGAAAGATAGAGCGAAGCTCAGGCCAAAAGAGTGCTAAAAATCCAAGAGAGTTTACTAGAATCCATATTCTCAAAAGCGAGATTTTGGCGGGATAAATCAGCAAAAGGCATAGGCAAGAAAACGAATAGCGAGCGAGTTTCTCATGAGCTTCGCCAGGAGCGGCATAAAAGAAGAGTGTTGAGCTTATAAAAAAGGCAATCAGATAACGAAAAGCGAAGTTCTTACAAAGATCGCTTAGGGCCAAGTAGCTTACGAGAATATAAATGAGAGGAAGAAGAGCAATCAGGCCGCTGATAAAATGAAGATTTGAGGGGTCAAAAACGATACGTTCGCTATCTGAAATCGAAAGAAAGCGATCGAATTCAGCAGTTGTCAGTGGAAAGATTCCGGCTTTCGTGAAAATTCCGCGACTTCCCCAAAGCCAAAGGGCGCCTAATGGAAAGATGAAAATTAAGCGAGAGTTTAAGAGCGGCTTTAACCAAACCCACATAATGTTAAGCTTAATGGTCTTGTCTCTTGAAAGCTAGACTCTGTTTTCGTTAGTCTTAAGGGGTGAGGTTAATTGAGGTCTCTGGTTTAAGTAAGTTTTATAAGCAGCACTTTTGGTCGACCCGAAAGAAAGTGCTCAATGATGTGAGTTTTCACGTTGAGGCCGGAGAAATTTTTGGATTCTTGGGCCCCAATGGTTCTGGAAAGAGCACGACGATTAAGATTCTTTTAGAGATCATCTTTCCAAGTTCCGGATCAGCGAAGCTTTTAGAGAAGCCTTTGGGTGATCGAGGAGTAAAAAGACAGATCGGATTTTTGCCTGAGAATCCTTATTTCTATGATTATTTAACAGCGGAACAATTTTTGCGATTTCACGGCCATCTCCAGCAGATGTCGGGCCGGCAATTATCGAAGCGAATTCCCGAAGTCTTGGATGTGGTGGGAATGCGTGGAACGGCCAAGTATCGGCTTCGAAGTTTTTCGAAGGGGATGTTGCAGAGAGTGGGCCTAGCGCAGGCTATTTTGCATGATCCCAAACTCGTTATATTAGATGAGCCGATGACGGGACTTGATCCCATTGGTCGCAAAGAAGTTCGCGACATCATGATTGATCTGCGTCAGCAAGGAAAAACTGTTTTTTTCTCAACTCACATTTTAAGTGACGTCGAGAGCATTTGCGATCGAGTCGCGATTTTGAATAAAGGAAACCTTTTGTCGTGCGGGCGACTCGATGAGTTGGTTTCGGTAGAGAGCAAATATGTGGATTTGGTTTGGGATCGTAGCCCTCAGCAATGGGAAAAATGGCTTCAAGAATTTCATGCGGAGTACATTTCTCAAGGAGATGGTCTTTACTGCAAGTTGATTCCCGCTGCAGAAGAGGCTGCTCCTCAATTTGAAGACCGTCTTCAAAAAATGATTGCATCAGGTTTGTCACAGGGAGGTCGGCTTCATAGTGTCTCAAGAAAATCAGAAACTTTAGAAGATCTCTTTGTGCGCCAAGTCGGGCATCTAGAAAGTCGAGTGTAGACATGAGTATTTTTTGGGTCGCAAAAAATGTTTTTAGTGAGGCGCGGCACAACAAGGTATTGCATGTCGCGGGTGCTTTTGCGGCCGTGTTTATTTTTTTTTCATTTTTTATGGGCGAGGGAAGCCTCTAACAAAATGTGAAGGTCGTAAAAGATGTGGGAATGGCGACAATCTCCATCTTTGGTGTTTTTGTGGCGGTCTATTTAGGAGTGAACACACTCTATAAAGAATTAGAGCAGCGCACTATCTATACGATCGTTTCGAAGCCGATTGATCGCTACCAAATTATTCTTGGTAAATATCTTGGTATGATCGCCGTGCTTTTTGCGGTGGTTCTCTTAATGACGATTTATCTTTATGCTGTCTTACTTTTTGTTGAGAAAAAATTAGATTGGCAGCTTTTGCCGGCGATTGCGCTCATGCTTGCTGAGATTTTTATGGTGGCGGCTATTGCCGTATTTTTTTCAAGCTTTTCGAGCCCTTTTTTAAGCGGATTTTTTACCGTGGGGTTCTTTCTGATTGGTCGGGTCACTTATGAGCTTTCGCAATTTGGCCAGCGTAGCAAAAATGAATTTTTTAAATTTTTTGCGACTAATCTTCAAAAAGCCTTTGATCTTGAAGCCTTCAATCTTCGTGGCAAGGTGGCTCACGGCTTTACGATTTATCGAGACGAATTTTTCTATCCCCTGGCTTATGCCTTCTTTTTTATTTTGTTTTTATTGATGTTGGCTTTCTTGCTGTTTCGAAAGAGAGATCTCAAGTAGTGAGCTGGGTTTTTATTTTTTCAGCCTTTTTTATTGGAGCCATTGTGGGCAGCTTCTTAAATGTTGTCATTTATCGACTTCCGCGTGGAAAAAGTTTGGTGAAGCCTTCGTCTCGATGCTCCTCGTGTCGGAGCGCCATTCCCGCTTGGCAAAATATCCCTCTTCTCAGTTATTTGATTTCTACGGGAAGATGCTCTCACTGCGGCGCAATTTATTCACTGCGATATTTCGGGGTAGAGCTTTTGACGGGTTTGTTTTTTGTGGCCATTTATTTTCACTTTGGAATCAGTATTCAAAGTTTTTTAGTGGCTTGTCTTGTGTCGATATTAATTTCGGCCTCGTTTATTGATTTGGAACTCAAAATTATTCCAGATGAAATTAGTTTGGGCGGCTGGGCTTTTTTTCTTTTCACCGCTCTTTTGGGAGACGGAATCATGGGCCTTAGTTTTTGGGAGGCGGTCATTGGCTCCCTCATAGGGTTTAGCTCGTTTTGGGTTTTAAGCCGGGCTTATTATTTTGTGATGGGAGAAGAGGGGCTCGGCGGCGGGGATGTTAAGCTCATGGGCATGATTGGTGCAGCTTTAGGAGTGAAAGCCGTTTTGACCAGTGTGCTCGTTGGCTCACTGGTGGGTGCGATTGTTAGTCTCTTTTTGATTCTCGCTTTAAAAAAGGGGCGGCGCTTTCCGATTCCTTTCGGGCCATTTTTAGCGGCAGGAGCCTTGGTGTCTCTCTTTGAACTAGATTTTTGGCAGGTTTGGATTTCGAGATGACACAGACGAAGTATTCACTGCGCTGGGAGCTGCTTTTCGATTTAGCACTTTTGACGTTTTGTGCGCTGATTTTAAGTGCCGGTCTGTTAGTTCTTTTATTGAGAGTTTCTTTGCCAGAGCAAATGCTAGCTACAGCCGAACTCAATTTGAAAAGTTTGCAGTCTGATTTTTTTGAATCTAATCAGTTTCAAAGTCTTGATGTTTCGACGAAGCCATCTGTAGAAAAAGTGCAAGAGGCTTTTGAAAGCTTTGTTTCTCAAAATCAATTAGGGCCATCTTTTTCTGTGCGGATGGCTGAAGAAGCCTCGAATGCTTTGGCGCTAACGAACGGAGATTTTGAGAAAAAGTTTCGCAATTTTTTATTTTTTGTTCCGACTCTCGACGCACTTGTTTATCGAGTGTCGCATCAAGATGAGATTTTTGAGTTTGAATATTCTTTTGAGCCGCTTCATTCGATTCTCAGTCGATTTAAATATTTCATTTTTATCGCTTCGATTTTGATTACCGTGGGTTTAGTTTTTTTTGGTTATCATCTGTTATTTCGAAAAAATATTTTGATTCCCTTGAAGAATCTAAGCGATACCGCCAATGCATTTTTAGAGGAAAACTGGCGCGCACGATGTGAAGTCCATCGACGAGATGAGCTCGGCAATATCGGAGAAGTTTTAAACGAGATGGCCGATAAGATTCAAGAAAAAGAGAGAAAGCTTGTTCTGACGATTCAATCGCTTCAAAAGGCGAATGAAGAGATCGAATCCACAAAAAATGAGCAGCTACAAATTGAAAAATTAGCCTCGGTGGGCAGGTTGGCGGCTGGGGTCGCTCATGAAGTCGGAAACCCTCTCGGAGCGATATCGGGCTATGTTGATATTTTAAGACGAGCCCTTCGCTCTGGCAGTCAGATGACTGAGCAAGATATAGAGTTGTGTGATCGAATCGAGGCTGAAACCAATCGAATTAGTAAAATCATCAGAGCTTTGTTGCAGCAAGCACGGCCTGCGCAAGATCGCATTCGGCTTGTCGAGCTAGAACCGGTGATTCGTCAAGCTCTCGAGTTGGCGAGATTAAGTGAGAATATCCAAGTTGAATTTGATTTGGCGACGGGTGCTTCTGCTTATTGTGAGCGAGATCAACTCTTGCAAGTTTTATTGAATCTTTTGATCAATGCGAAGCACGCCATCGAAGCAAGAAAGGATTCAAGCTTTCAAGGAGAGATAAAGATCAAGCTGGCCTCTAGAAAGCTGCCGAGTCTTCAAGATCTAGAGGGTTTTGAGGGGGCCTCGCCTGACGTGTCGATGCTACGAGCTTTGAAGGGTAATCAATATTGGGTTTTGAGCATCACGGATAACGGAGTTGGCATTGACGCAGAGGATCAAAAAAAACTTTTCGAGCCTTTCTTTTCGACGAAAGAGCCGGGCAAAGGAACGGGCCTTGGGCTCTATGTCGCAAAAAGTATCATCGAGAGTTTCAGGGGCGCAATGGTTGTTCAGAGCGCTAAAGGTTATGGCGCAAGTTTTTCAGTTTTGCTGCCTCAAGACATCTAATCAGATCGTCATTCGTTTGGCAGCTTGATCTAAGCTCCTCAATTTCAAGGCTTTTTGCCCCTATTGTGTTGCGCAAAGCGTTAATATAAAATTATTTTAGGAAAACTTTTTCCACTGAAAAATTTACACATAGCTTATTGCAGAGCGATTTAACCTGGGGGAGGTATTAAATGTCTTTGATTACGGCTCGAAATGATCGAAAAAAGGTGCTGATTGTCGATGACGAAAGCGGAATGCGTCACATGCTGAGCGTTTTGTTAGAGCGCGAAGGTTATGACATCGAGACAGCCGAAAATGGTCAAGAGGGCCTCAATAAAATCAAATCAGAAGATTATGATTTAGTTTTGTGTGACATTCGTATGCCCGAAATGGATGGCTTAAGTTTCTTAGAGCGAGCTAAGTCGGTTTCTAGAAATGTTCCTGTGATTATGATGTCAGCTTTTGGAAACGTCGATACAGCAATTGAAGCTATGAAGAAGGGTGCTTATGACTATGTGAGCAAGCCTTTTAAGGCCGACGAAATTTTGTTAAGACTCCAGCGATTAACAAAACAAGAGAGTTTAGTTCATGAGAATGAGAACTTAAAACGAGTTCTTCACCAGCAAACCTCATTTAATAATATTGTCGCGCGCTCTCCGAAGATGCTCGATATTTTCGATACGATTAGAAAAATTTCAGAATATAAAACGACAGTTCTCATCACAGGAGAAAGTGGATCGGGTAAAGAGCTTATTGCGCAGGCCATTCATTTTAACTCGCCCAGAGCAAATAAGCCCTTTGTCGCGATTAACTGTAGTGCGATTCCAGAGACTTTGCTCGAGAGTGAACTTTTTGGATATATGAAGGGCTCATTTACGGGGGCAAACAAAGATAAGAAAGGTCTTTTTGAAGAAGCTTCGGGCGGCACTCTTTTCTTGGATGAAGTGGGAGACCTTCCGGTTCCCTTGCAAGTGAAGTTGCTGCGTGCAATTCAAGAGGAGGAGATTCGTCGAGTGGGATCTAGTACAACGATCAAAGTCGATGTTCGGTTGATCACGGCGACTTTGAAAAACCTCGGCGAAGAAATTAAAAAGGGAACTTTCAGAGAAGATTTATATTATCGCTTGAATGTTTTGCCGATTCATTTGCCTCCTCTTCGAGAGCGAAAAGAAGATATTCCGCTTTTGGCAGAGCATTTCATCAAGCGCTTTAACACTGAAATGGGAAAAAATGTCGAAACTATATCACCAGAATGTCTTCAGGCTCTGGGGGATTACTCTTGGCCGGGGAATGTGAGAGAGCTTGAGAATATGGTCGAGAGAGCTCTGGTTTTAGAAAACTCTAAGATTTTAAACTTCGAGAGTTTGCCCGATGTGATTCGAAACCAAGAAGTGAATCCAGCGATCAAAGCCGCTGCCAACGAACTTTCAATCAAAAAAATGATGGCCATTATGGAGCAAGAGCTGATCAAGACGGCTCTCGAAAAAACCAACGGCAATCGAACCTGGGCAGCGAAGCTCTTAGAAATTTCTCATCGAGCGCTTTTGTATAAGATCAAGCGCTATGGTTTAGAGCGCTACTTAACTGAAAGAGACGTGGGGCTGCAGTTTCGATAATTTTAGGCGATACTTTCTTTTGGGGCTCATTTCAGAGAAGATGCCTTTAAGGGAGATTCTATGAAGCATGAAAAAGCCTATACCTTGATCGAGCTTATGATTGTGGTCGCCATTATTGGGGCGGTAGCAGCGATTGGGGCAATTAGCATTTCATCTCGAATTCAAAGCTCTCGATTAGAGACAGCGGCGATGTCTCTTTCAGCGGATCTCGCCTATGCGCGATCTGCCGCTTTGTTTAAAGGCTGTCACACCCGCATCATTTTTTGTGCAGATGCGAAATGTTCCACGAAAGTTTCAAATGTGACCTCAGCTACTCATTATGCCATTTTAAGAAGGGCTCAGTATACGGATCCCGCAGCCGACTGTTACATTGATGGAACCGATCCGTCTCCCTCTACATCACATTTTGATGATTGGGATTACGACAAGACTCCTAAGCCGCTGCCTTCAGGCGTTCAATTCTCTGATATTTATTCAGATGCTGCCGTTTCAGTGGCGGATTGGGATTCTGTGACAGATTCAGAAGCCGAAGATAGTGTCTATTTTCATTCTTCGCCCTATGCAGTGAATGCGATTTATATTCCGTTAGCGGACTTAGTGATAATTTTATATGAAAAAAATGGTAGCCACGCTT
>JBMTHG010000010.1:0-32046 GCA_049436045.1 Bdellovibrionota bacterium | reverse complement strand
AGGCTATCTCTATCCCGTATTTAAATTCGAAGAAGAAGAATAAGCTCTGACTTAAAAATCGAGTCGAATTCGAGCCAAGACAAGATCTTCAAAGCTCACATCATCATTTGAAAATGCAGTTCGAAAAGCATGCCAAGCCGCGATGAGTTCATTGCCCTCTACTTGCAGCACTTGATTATAAAAACCAGAGGCCCCAAAGGCGGGCAAACTTTGAGTTTTCCAAGTGGCGCCATCAAAGAGCGCGATCTTTGGAGAGAGCTCCCAGCCGTCTAAATACAAAAGGCCGAGTTGAGATTCCCATTCAAAAAATTGAATATCCATTCCCACATAAGAATCATCAGGCTTTCCGTCGACGATTTTTTGACTTTCGAGCCCATAAGCCTCATCTAAAACAACATGCTTTAAACATCCATCGCCTTCATCGAGATAGGCGAGCTGAGTTTTGTTGTTCCATCGATGAGTCTGAAGATACTGAGTTTTGATCTGTGGCAAAATCGTTTGCACAGATTCTACCGAAAGATTTTCACAGGAGCTGAGCTTTAGAAGTTGAACGCCTTCATTCGATTGAACCCAAAGATTAAATCCCTCTTGCTTAATCACCTCAGCGTCTAAGGCAATGGAATTAAAAGAATCATCTGTTTTCGAAATGCAAAGAGCATGATTTTGATTTTCTGAATCTTTAAAACTAAAAAACCAAAAATTTTCTAGAGATGAAAATCCCGATAGCTTTTTCGTTGAAAAATCAGAGAGCTCTCTTTTTTCTTCATTTGAAATCCATGAAACCAAGTCTCGGTCCCGAAAGGCGATATCTTTTTCTGACAAGAAAATATCTTTCGCCTCAACGGCCGATTCATCTAAGACTTCAAGGGAAAGGTCATCAAGTTTGAGTCGCACAAGCCCCAAGCCTTTTTCAGTGGGCGTGTTTCTCGAAACGCTAACAAGATAGTCAGAGCCTTGTTTTTGTAGATATTCACCAAGGTATTGTGATCGAAAAAGAACTTCATAGCCTAAAAAAGGGCTGCTCGACGAGCCGCCACAGCTCATGAGCAAAACCAAAGCCGCAGCAAAATAAAGACGCTCTATTTTTTTCGGCCTTTTCATAAGTCTACAGCAATCTCCTCAAAGTCGAAGTGTAAAAGAATCATCTCATTCATCACTTCTAAATTTACAATTTTTACCTCGGAGTCTTCTCGTTTAAAAATCGTATAAAACAGCGGAAGTTTTGGATAGCGCTTGAAAAATTCTTTCCAAATATCATTTGAAACACTTTGAATCAGATCGAGGTCTTTTCTCGAAAATCGATTTTTGAACTTTCGCCCTTGGCTAAGATCAATTTCAAAAGTTTCAGGCTGCACCAGAAGATTTACGGTCGAGCCACTGACATCCAAGCCTGCAGAGACATTCACCTTGGCTTCGACTTGAGTCGACGGAATCAATCGATCTTCAATCCAAGTGCCGATGCTCAAGAAATAATTAGAGACGTTTAAATTCAAGCGATTCGACTCGAAAAGAATTTGCGGAACTTCAGGACTTTCAAGTTGAATCTTTAAACTCACGGGCAGAGCTTCTTTCGTGATCAATCCAGCAGCTTGTTTTCCAAAATCAATCTCGGTCGAAAACTGCTTCAAATCATTTTGATAAATCTCAGCGAGAGCCCCGTTAATCAAAGTTTCAGGCAAAATCAAGGTGACGTCTGCATCTACATTCTTAAGAAGAGGCTTTAAGAAGGGACTTTCACTGCGCCCCTCATCTTCAAGCATGAAGCTGCGAGTCATGGCGAGAAGCTCGCTGCTATTGGCAGATTCAGTTCGCACAAGAGATTTCATCTCGTCTTGATTGATAAAGAGAGAATTGAAATACAGCTCAGCGGCTCCTTGGCCCACTCTCAAATAAAGGTCTTTTCTCGGAAAAAAACCGAAGGCGATTTCTGACTGACGAAGTCTGTCGCCTGGATTGGCGAGCGATAAGGCGCCGGCTTCAAGCTCTGAGCCTTCTTTCCAGATGTCTGAATTTTTAAAAACACTCGAAACATAATCGAGGTAGGTGAGACTTCGAAGACGGTTTCGTAGCCAATTTGACAGCACACTTTCAATAGGATCAATCACGCTCTCAAGAAGTAGACGCGTGAGCTTAAGGTCTTCTAAAGTCTTGTTGATTTCAGAAATTTCTGAACCATCATCCAGGCCGCCATTCGCTAGCTTTTCTTCAATCTCTTTTGTGAGATCGCGGCCAGCTTCAATCTTTAATTGAAGAGCTCGCGCGAGATTTTCTTGGCTCATCTTATCAATGACAACGGCTTGATGAGGCGATTCAATGCCAGTTTGGGGCTGACTCAGTTCATCGAGTGAAATGAAAAATCTGAGATCAACGGGAGTTCGAATCTCAAGGCTTATTTTTGCCATTTCAAACTTGCCTGAAATGTTTTCAGGTTTTTCACACTTATTATAAACGCTGAGTTGTGTTCTGAAGGATTTTACTCGTCCCCCTAAAGCCAAAACCTCCGCGTTAGAGCTTAACCACTGCGGATTTTCAAGATTCAAAAATGCTTTTCCGCTTACGAACAAATCAGCAGATTCGATGCAGGCGCTAAATTCAATGCCTTCTTGTCGACGATTGATGTCATCAAAAATTTTCTGAATGAGTGAAGGCCGAAGAACGATTCCAAACGGATAGGTCTTTAAATTCGCTTTAGCAAAGCTGCGTTCTGCAATCAGGCTGAATCCGATCAAGAGAATCATACAAAAACTGACGCGCTTAAAAATCATAACTAAGACTCACTCCCACGCGATCAATGCTGGCTTGATAGAGGCCAGCGGCATCTGGTTTCTGAAAAAAATTAAAAGACTCTGTAACAGGAGAGGCGGCGGTTTGAATGTTTCGATCAAACAAAAAGCTGTGAGCATATTCAAGTCCGAGGCGAAGGCCAGAGCGAAACCGATATTTCATAAAAAGGCCAAGCATGATGGCATCAAAATCAATGCGAGAGGTGCTCACATGTTGATCGGCAACTTCATTTTTTGCAAAGCTTCCTAAGATTCCAAAATGAAAGCTCGGCCAAAACATAAAGGTTTGAAGACTCCCAATCAAAAAACTATCTTGACCCTTTGGCCCTCGAATCTCGGTTCCCTCTAACTTTTCAATTGGCGATGAATCAATGTAGATGCTGTTGAACTGATTTTTTGAACCAAAAGTATAACGACCAAAATATTCACCCATCCAATAGCCATAAGCTTGATAGCGAACTCCGAGGTTGAGATAGGCGGGCAGTTGCGAATGAATACGAGCTTGATTGTTCAAGGGCTGTGTTAAGCCAAGACTTTTAGGAGCGGCCGTCATCGCGCTGATCAAGCTTGGCATCTGAAGCTCAAGCTTTTGGTTAAACCAATAAGAAGTCGGCAGATAAAAAGAGGCCCCGAGTGACCACTTGATATTTGGTCGATAGAGTAGGCCAAACGCCACGGTTCCCGTGTGTGCTGTTTTCATAGGAATTGTCGCGCGACTACTTAAAACTTCTGACTCTTTTGGGATGTCTGTGCTCTCACCAAATAGCTGACTCAGAGTGGAGCCCAAGTCGACATCGAGCTTTGCACTCAAAAATCCAACGGAATAGATTCCAGAGATGGCAAACGCCCAATTTTCACTAGGAGTATAGGCAAAGCTAAACTGGTGATGCCAAGGCACAAATATTCCACTGATAATGTCGTATCGTTGTGAGCCTTGCTCGGGATAATTTACCATGGAGCCACTTGGAAAATATGTGGCATAACCAAATCGAAAATTCCTCGTTCCAAAGTCTGTGCCGAGCGAAAAAAAGCCGGTCGGAGAAATCACTTTGGTAAGAGAGGCGTCGTAGGTTTGGCCGGTGTTTGGGTTAACTCCAGCTCGATCATAATTGAGCCAGCCCCCGATCAGATTGATGTTGCCTTCGATTTGAGTGCCATCGATAAAGCCAAGACTCGCCGGGTTCCATGGCAAGCCCGATGCAGAGGCTCGAGTCGGAGAGGCACTAATGCCACCAAGGCTCGATGAAATACTTTGAGCTTCGAGTTGCCAGGTCCAAAGCCCGCTCACAAGCAGGCTAAGCACTAAGCCCTTGAAATTTGAAGGAAAACGCACGCGCCTCAACTCTTAGCGGAAGCTTTGAAAAACGGCAAGATGGTCTAAGGCCTTGAATTTCAATGACTTATTACGAGGCTTTTTCTAAAATGGAGTCTTCATGAAATATCTCGGTCTCGGCCAACGCTTAAAAAAGCTTCGCGAAAAAAAGTCGATCAGCCTCTCAGAGCTGAGCCAGCGAAGTCAGATTTCGGTGACTGAACTCGAATCTTATGAGTCACAAGTTGAAATGCCTCGAATTGGAATTCTAATTCGCTTGGCCAAAGCTCTTCAGGTCAATGTGGCTGAGATTTTGCGTGATCGCCCTGTAAAAAAATCTTTCGAGCTGATTCGAAACGAAGAAAGAAAAAAACTCAATCCCTTTACCGATAGTGATCGAGCAAAACCTTTAGATTATCTGTATGAGCCGCTGGTGGTTTCTTCAGACGACAAGCATCTCGATGCTTATCTGATTGAGGTGCCTCCACTTCAAGACCGTCGCGCTCATCCCGATTTGAGCCATCCGGGCGAGGAGTTTGTTTATATTCTTGAGGGTCGTTTAATTTTACAAATCGAAGGCGAGGATATTGAGCTTTGCGCTGGTGATTCAATCTATCTACGATCTGAAAATCCGCATCTTTTTTTCAACCCCTTCGATCAAAAGGCAAAAGCTCTAACGGTCATTTATCCTTTTTAGGAACTCTAAAGGCAATATAGAGTTGCACACTCTGAGGGCCCTGAGGGCGTTGAATCGTGAACAATATCGAATTTCCGGCCTGAAGTTTGCTCAATAATTTTTGATAATCTTTCAATGAGTCCATCGAATAGCGCTCTGATTTGTAAGTGATTTGAAGTATGCGATCACCGGGCATAATCCCACCTTCAAAGGCGGCAGACTCTGGGCTCACATCAACAACTTCCAATCCTCCGTCTTTCGAATCCTCTACATTTAAACCGAGCAAATCCGTCTGCTCATTTTTCGAAGGTTTAGGAGCTTTTGTGCCTTCATCTAATTCGCCGAGAGTCACAATTTTTTTAGAAATTTTTCCGTCGCGCAGAACTTTCAAATTAATTTTTTCTCCGGGAGCGCGATTGCCCACAATTCTTTGTAAGGTTCGAGCGTCAGGAGTTTTTTGATTCTCGATTTCAACAATCACATCCCCCGGCTTTAAGTCTGCCTTGGTGGCCGGGCCTTGCGGAACGATGTCATTCACAAGAACGCCTGCAGCTTCTTTTAGACCTAAGGCGTCTTGAACCTCTGGTGTTACATCTTGAATCATCACACCAAGAAAACCTCGCTGAACGCTTCCTTTTTCTTTTAGCTGAGGAAGAATCTCTTTCACGAGATCAATCGGCACAGCGAATCCGATGCCGCTTCCCTGAGCGCTGATGGCCGTATTGATTCCAATCACCTCGCCTTTGAGATTGACGAGAGGCCCACCAGAATTTCCGAAATTAATCGCTGCATCCGTTTGAATAAAATCATCAAAGCGACGATTTTCATTCGGTGAAATTTCACGCCCCAAGGCCGAGACGATTCCAAGAGAGACAGAGCGATCGAGTCCGAAGGGGTTTCCGATCGCCACCACCCAGTCACCTTTTTTAAGATCAGCCGACTGGCCAAGATAAGCAAAAGGAAGATCGCGCTTTACCTCGATCTTGATGAGAGCAATATCGGTTCTCGGGTCTCGTCCGACGATCTTCGCCGTGAAAGTTTCTTTTGTGCTTTCATTGCGCTTCATGACGTTCAAGGCCACTTCAACTTTGTCTGCCCCATCAATCACGTGATTGTTTGTGATGATGTAGCCGTCTTTAGAGATGATGAATCCTGATCCAGATGATCGTCTTGGCATTTGAGGATTGCCAAAAAAACGCTCAAAAAATTCTTCGGGCATCGAAAACGGCTCTAAGGGCATGCGACGATTTGGATTTTCATCTTTTTTTACCTCAGCACTTGAAGAGACATTCACCACTGTCGCATCTAAATCTCGAATGATGGGGTCTAGGCTAGGGAGCGAAACCAGATCTTTCGCTTTTCTTCCCTTTTCAGACCAGATTTTTTCTGAAGCCTGAGCGAAATTCAAAAGGTCGGAACTCAAAAACAAAGTAAAACTTAAAAACACTAGATTCCAAAAGAGAAAATTTTTTCTGAACATAATCTGACCTTTTTTAAGCTTTATTTTTTGCAACATATCTAAGCCGCACCTCATAGAGAACTTCTTTCATGAGAGCTTCTTCTCTCTCTGTTAAGTTGCCCTTTGTTTTTGATTCTAAAATATCCAAAATGTCGATGTTGTGTTTCGCAGAGGCGAGATCGAGCTCCTTTTTTTTGGTCACAGGATTTTCAAGCTCACCTAAGGCGACGAAAGTGGCCGTGCCTAGAGAGAGAATGAATGTTTCAAAGTTGATGCTCGGTTCAGTAGATGATGATTTTGTCACGAACCAAGTTAAACACATATCCCCAAAGAAGATCAAAGCAAATCAAAGAGCCAAAGGCGCTTGAAGCTCACATCTTTGGTCCATCAGTGGCTTCATTAGACGTAGTGGGGGACTTGTCTTTTTGATTCCACAGGCTGACATTCCAAAGCTTGGGGTCTAAAGAATTTTTCTTCAAACTATACTTAAGTGATGAACTTGGCGTTTGCAGCCACCACAATGAGCGGTTCTTCTCTTCCAAAAGGCTGTAAATTCTTTCTTCGCCTGATTTGAGTTTTAATTTGATCTGAAGATCAAGTTTTGCTGGCGCACTTTGCTCATCTTCAAAAGCTTCAGCCTTCATGCTTCGTATGCTGGAGAGAGCTTGGTTAAGGCGCTCTTGTGAAATCAAGCCCAAAGTCTGCTCCACAAAATTTTCATTTTCTTTTTTGATTTTCCATTTTTGATCGTTTTGAGAAATTTCAACCTCTGAAACATCCTCTAAGATGAAATCATCAAATGTCTTTTTTACGAAGTCTTTGTAAGACTTAGTGAAGTTGTCAAAATGAAATCTTGAGATGGAGACGGGGCCTACTTTTTCACTGCTTGCAAAATAATCAAATTGATCTTCGGGATCGCCCTCGATTTTCTCTTTTTTTGCACGGCGAGCAAAATCAATATGAGTGCCATAAGGTCGGGGATCTTTCTCATTGGTTCGAGAATCTTGAATACCTTCTTGAAATCCAATTCTTACGCGAACTTCAGGTTGAGCCAGCTCTTTCGGGGGTGTTTTTAAAAAATCATTCGCTCTCACGAGAGCGAGCTTTGCCAACTGTGAATCTGCGAATGCCGAATCGATCGGCAGCTCTTTTGGCTGGATCATTTTCCATGATTCATTTTCTCGAACAAACTTCATTCGACCGGATTTATTTTCAATAATGATTTCGCTAAACTTGGGGGCTTCGACTGTCGTGAGTCTTTTTTCGCGATAATCCGATGGACGATCTGTTCGAAAAACATCCATGTCGTTCGAAGTTAAAAACACCGAAGATTCTGGCTCTAAAAGCACATAAACAGAATCTCTCTGCGGATTTGGGCCTCCGAAAAAAAGCTCTGTTGGAGATTCCTGGCCCTTAAAAAATAGATTCACCTGAAGTGATTCAGGGGTCTTGAGTTTGAAGGCTGGCAACTTGTTTGCATCTAACTCGTCTTTTGAAAAAATCAATTTTTTGCGCTGAAGCTTGGCAAGAGAGCTTAAGAAATTTTCAAACTTTGAAGACGATCCAAGGTCAGAGAAGGGCGCGTCGATAAAAACCTTTTTTGAATTGTCATCCAATCGAAAGGTAATTTTTTCTTGTCCTGGAATCTGAAGCTCAACTTTTTCGAGAAGCTTGAAGTCAGGCTGTATCAACCGCTTCTCGAGCGCAATCTCATCTTGGTTTTCATGAGGTCTTTCAATTTCAAAATAAACATAAAGACCCATGATCAAGCTCAGAAACGCGATGATGAGAAGCGACTTGGCCTTCATTTAGATTTCTCCCTCTTTGCGGCCCCGTCTCATCGCCCAGATCGCAAGGCCCAAAAGAATGATAAACTGAGGAACTAAAAAGATGCTGGCAAAATAAACGCCGCGCTTTTGACCATCACTCATTTGAAGAGTGGAGGTTTGCCAAGATTTTGGTCGAATCAAGATGCTGTCGGGCTCACCTAAAAGGTAGGCGAAAATATTTAAAAACAAATCCCGATTATAGGCGTTTTGAATTTGCTGATTGTTGCCAAACTCAGAATCACCAAAAACAACAAGTTGAGACTTCCATTTCGCACTTGGAGACTCGATCTCGTCAGCCGAATCTTTTGAAGTTGATGGAGCGGCGATGTTGACGATTCGACCAAGCGCATAAGGCCCAGAGTTTTTTAACTCTTTCTTTTGCGAGAGAACCTTTAAATCTTTCACCGCGGCCACAGTCTCGGCCGTTAAGACAAGGGCTTTTTGTTCGCCAATAGGAGAGGCTCCAAAAGATTCGACCGCTTGCGCGAATGGAAACTGGGTGAGATTGCCTTGCAAATCTTTGACGATATCTTGATCGGTGTAGCTCACACCGAGAACGCTTGCAGAGGGAATATTCTGAGACTGAAACTGAAGATTTTGAATGAGCACCGCATCTCCAAACTGAAGACCATACTTTTTCAATAATGGCGCCCAGCCGCTTGGGATGATTCGATCTTTGGCCGCTGACAAAAGTGGATCTTGAGCGATCACAAGTTTTCCAGAATTTTCGAGATATTTTTCTAAAATTTGAATCTCAAATTCCGAGATGGGGCTTTGAGAACCCCAAGCGGCGATCACAGCGGCATCATTTGGAATGCCTTGGCTCAAATCAAGCTCACCCACTTGGTAGCCCTCTCTCTCAAGAAGAAGCTTCGCGATAAACAAACCCTTCGAGCTTTTGTCATCGTTGATCGAGCCCTCACCTCGACCGCTTAAAAAATAAACTTTTTTCACCTCATCAATGAGGAGTCTTCTTAAGGCCGTGGTGAGATCCTGCTCATTAAATTGATCGGTTCCAAGATTAATTGTTTTTCCTGACTCGGGATTCATCAAAACGACCTGATCAACCTGCGCGCCTAAAAGCTCTAACTGTTCTGGATCTCGATCAGGATCAATTTGTTGAAATTTAATTTTTTCAGACCGAAATTGATATTTATCAATCAGATTTTTGAGAAGGCTTTTGGCTCGGGGCTCGACAACAAAGCTCACCACGTCAATCGAAATGGGAAGTTTATCAAGAGTTTCTATCGACTCTGGAGATAAAGAATGAATCTTATTTGTGGTGAGATCCCATTTTTGTTCACCCCATTTAGAGTGAGCAATCACATTGACACCGACCAAGATGAGCAAAAGAAAAAAGCCTCCTAGAATTCCAAAGAACACATCTCTTTTTCTCCAAAAATTCTTGGTGGCCTCGCCCAGATAATAAAACAAATAAACTCCTACTAAGATTAGACCGATGATGATTTCAACATAGGCAGCAGGAGCTAAGAAAGTCTGATGAAAAAAGAAGGCGGCCAAAGCCCCGAAGATAACAAAAATGATTCCATAAATGCCGAGCAATCGTGTTTTCATAAATTAACTCCTCGCCAATGATTTGACTGAAATTTGAGTAGCGCTCAAAAATAAAACGATAATCGAGAGAAAATAAACGCTGCTAGAGACAAAAATGATTCCCTGATTAAAATTTTCAAAGTGTGTGCTGATGGAGGCATTATTTAAAAAGGTCGCCAAATTTCCAAAAGCGTTCTCTGCTCCCCAAGAAATCATCAGAAAGACGAGATTGATGGCAAAGGCTAAAAACACGGCGATGATTTGATGTTTGGTAAGAGAGCTTGTGAAGCAGCCGATGGCACCAAAAGCCAAGCCCGCTAAAAACAAACCAAGATAGCTTGAAAAAACTGGGCCGATCTCAGGGTTTCCGAATCCAAACATGGCCAACAAAAAGAGGATGTGAGTTGAGAGTGCGATCAAATAAAAGATGGCTGCCGCCACGTATTTGCCGAGAACGATATCCCAAATGCTTATGGGGGAAGTCATGAGCAGCTCATAAGTGGAGTTGATTCGTTCTTCGCTAAAGAGTCTCATCGTAAAAAACGGCGAGGCGAACAGAAGAAGCATAAAAGTGAAAGAAGTGACGTTATTGATCAAAAGGCTGTTGATGTTGATATAGTTGAGAACCTCAGGATTTTGCATCAGACGAGCTTGCATTTCTGCATTCTGTAAAATGGCATCAAACCTTTGCATTGAAAATGAATAGTAGATTCCAGAAAGCAGAGCGAAAATCCCCAAAATGACATAGGCGATGGGGGAGACAAACCAAGCTTTCAATTCTCTTTTTGCGATGACCCAAAAAATCATTGTCTTTCCTTTCTTAAACCGAAGCGAGTTTCTTTGAATCTGGCCCGAGATTTGTTTCAAAATCATCTTTTGAAATCACCTCAAGAAAAATCTCTTCTAAAGATTTTTTCTGAGAGGATTCTTCCAAAGATTGCTCGTGAACGATTCTTCCCGATTTTATGATAATCGCTCGGCCACAGACCGCCGTGACCTCAGATAAAATGTGAGTCGACAAGAGAAGCGTATGCTCTCCCCGAAAACTTTGAATGAGCTGGCGAATATCTAAAATCTGTAGAGGATCTAAGCCCACGGTGGGTTCGTCTAGAATGATCACGGGAGGCCGATGAATGATCGCTTGGGCTAAGCCGACTCTCTGACGAAAGCCTTTGCTCAATGTTCCAATAACGCTTCTTCGACGATTTTTTAATCCACACTTCTCAAGCGCCCATTCTAGATTCTCTTTTTGATCTGATTTTTTTGTTTTTTTAATCTGAAGAACAAATTTGAGATAAGACTCAACCGTCATTTCAGGATAAAGCGGAGGAGTCTCTGGCAAATATCCGATTCGTTTTTTTACTTCATCGAGATTTTTCGTGACCGAAAATCCATCAATGAGCACGTCTCCCTCTGTGGGAGGGTAAAAACCCGTTATCACTCTCATGGTGGTGGTTTTTCCGGCTCCATTTGGGCCAAGAAATCCAACGATTTCTCCTTTTCCGACAGAGAAAGAGAGACTCTTGAGAGCATTAAACAAGCCGTAGCGTTTTTCAATTCCTTGAACTTCAATCATAAATAAATCCTCTGCTTTATTCTTATCATTTTTAAGTTTTGCTTCTCAATCAAGAGATTTCAAAACTCAAAAATTTAAGAGTATCGTCCAATTTTTAGTGAAGTCGCTTTTTGCTCTAAAAGAGAAGGGGGCACGCCCAATTTCTGACTCGCCTTTAAGAGATCGCCTCCCGAGCTTAAAAGTGCCTGCTCAATCGCTGATTTTTCGAGGCTTTGAACGCGATGAGCAAGCGCGTCTAAATCCCAATTTTTTTCTTTATTGCTTTGAAGAGGTGAAGAAAAAAGATGCCGAGGTAGATTGTCTTTGGTGATGACCGGTGTCGAGGCTAAATTCACGGCGAATTCAACGCAGTTTTCTAATTCGCGGGTGTTTCCTGGCCAAGGATATTGAATCAGAAAAAACAAAGCCTCTTCGTCGATGTGAGAAACATGTTTATCAAACTTTCTAGAGAAGATTTTTATAAAATGATCAACGAGAGGCTCTATGTCTTGAGTTCGCTCTCGCAGGGGCGGAAGATAAATCGGAACAACATTAAGAGCGTAAAACAAATCCTTTCGAAACTGTCCGTTTTCGATCTTCTCTAATAAATTATAATCAGAGGCCGCAATGATTCGACATTGAATAGGACGGCGCCCCTTGGGGCTTTCGAACTCTGAGCTAGTGATGGCATCAAAAAATTTGGCTTGAACCTCTAGGCTCATGGCTCCCACTTCATCTAAATAAAGACTTCCATCTTCAGCGAGTTCCAGACAGCCTAGTTTCTTTTCATCTCCAAAAAGATAACTAAGTTGTTGATCGGGTTGAGAGGCTGAGATGTAAGCGCGAACGAGAGGGCGATCTCGTCGTGAGCTTTTATCGTGAAGCAGGCGCCCAACCACTTCTTTTCCTGTGCCCGTTTCTCCAGTGATCAAAACATTTGACTGATTGTTCGCAACTCTTTCGATGATAGAATAGACTTTTTCCATCTCTTCGGTTGTTCCAATGATCTTTTCTTCTTGTTTCAAAAAGCTTCTCGATCGTTGAAACTCTTTTTTCAGTTCGTCGGCAGAGCGAATAGCTCTCTCAATGGTTTCTAGAAAATCAGCCTGATTGAAGGGCTTTGTGACATAGTCAAAGGCTCCTCGTTTCATCGCTTCCACGGCCGTATCAATCGTGCCATGGGCTGTCATCATGATCACCGGAATTTCAGGATGCGATTTTCTGAGTCGCTGAAGAAGCTCAAGGCCATCCATTTTGGGCATCTTTAAATCAGTGACCACCGTAGAGATGGACTGGTTTTTCAAAACCTCTAAAGCCTCTGGTCCGTCAGGAGCCTCAAAGGCTTCATGCCCTAATCGTTTCAGTTGAATACTGATGATTCGTCTTACACTTTCTTCGTCATCGACTATGAGTATCTTGGCCATGAACTTCTCTAGTTTAGAGGGCCCGAAGGAGGGGATGCAAGTTTAAACCGGATAATGAAGCGAGTTCCTTCTCCTAATTGGCTTTCAACACGAAGATCTCCGCCTAAAGAATCCACAATTTTCTTACAAATGGGTAGTCCGAGGCCGCTACCTGCACTCTTTGTGGTGAAAAGAGGGGTGAAAATATTACGTAAAACTTGTGGGGCGATGCCGGGGCCATTATCGCGAACGCAGATGTCGATAAATGTTTGATCTTGATCTTGCGTTCTCTTGAGTTCCACCCAAACATGAGGGCTAAAGGCCTCGCAGGCATTTATCACCAAATTGGCGATGACCTGTTCTAATTTCAAGGGATCGGTCATGAGGCGAACATCGCCAAGTTCATTTTCGATAAACTCGATTTCGGTTTTCGACTTTATGGCCTTTCCTTGCAGACTGGGAAGGGCCTTTTTGATCAATTGTGCGAGCGAAACTTCGATCATTTGATCAGTTTTGCGAGCGAAATGAAGGTATTGATTTACGGTTTGTTCCAAACGCTCAATCTCTGTTTTTAAAATTTCGATACATTCTTTATCTTCGTCTGTTTGAATGGTGGGGGAGGTCTCTAACAACTCTGTGGCACCCCGAATCGCACCGAGAGGATTTCGAATCTCATGCGCTAGAGCCGCCGACATTTCACCCAAGGCGGCCAATCGTTGCTGCCGGTCTTGCTGTTGATAGTGCTGAAGCTCCTCGAGAGCATTTGAGGCATCAAGACTGAGTTGACGAAGCAACTCTACCTCAGCCGCATTAAAATTAGAGGATAGGTTAGTTTTTGAGAGTGAGGTTCGAATGCACCAAAGACCAGAAACTTGATCTTCCTCAAACAGTGGAAAAATATAATGCGATCTTAGGCTCTCGAGAATTTCTTTGCCCTCTGCGGTTTCACCCTTCTCTTGAAGAAAGGGGGCTCTGGTTTTTCTGAAAAATTCAATCGCAGGATGGTCAGATGCCAAATAGGTCAGGCCCGAAAGACTGCTTTTGCCCAATAATTTATAGTGATTGAGTCCGGCATCCCATAAAAACAAACCTGTGCGATAAATTCGATCAGAATCTAAAATTCCACTTAAAAGAGTGGTCGTGAGAGACGAAATTGTTCGAGACTTTCTCATTTTTTTTCGGATGCCTTGAACAATATTTTCAAGTTCAAATTGATTAACAATGAACTTTCTGAGAATAAATCGATCCATTTGCTTTTTTAGCGGATCAAGGCTGCTGACGATAATAAAAGCTGCCAAAAAGGTGTTGAAGAAGAAGAGCTCTGGATTGTTTTCACCCACCCAAATCAAAAGTGAAATAAATACAGCGCCGAGCAAAAACGTAAGAAGAACGACTCTGATTCCACGAAGCATGAGCTCACGAATGTCTCCTAGCCTCGGGCTTTGAATGATTTGATAAACGAAATATACAAAGACGAGAGTGATGAGATTTCCGAGGTAAGGAAGCGGCAGATGCGTGAAGACCTCGGCGCGCAGCTGGCCCATAATGGAGAAGAAGATAGATATACTTAAACCGAGACCGAGAAAAAAACTTCGAGTTTTTTGTCGAATGTCATCAGCCTTCAAATAATCTCTCCAGATTCTCAGGTTTAAAAAAGTGAAGACTAGAAAAGTGAAGAAGCCACAGATGAGACTAAAAAGCTGCCATTGAGAAACTCCCGGGAGCAAAAAACATAAAATGACTAAACCGAAAAGCAAAATTCGCCATTTTCCAGAGATCAGATAGCGTCTTTGATAAATGCTTCTAAGGCAGGAGTGAGCGATCACGGGCAAAAGAAGACCGAGGGCAAGATAGACCCTGTGAACGAAATCATGACTGAAGCTTGTCTTCCAAACCTCTAGGCTTTTTTCTGAATAAGAATACAAAAAACTCATGTTCCAAATGGCGAAAACGATGGCGAAGGTGCCGCACCAAAAAAAGCTCTCTGATTTAAGGCGCCATGCCGATCGATAAGAAATAATTGCTAGCCAAATACCGATCAAAAAACTGACAATACAAGCTTGAACAATAACAATAGAGGTTTCACCATCGATGCGGTAATAAGAAGGCTCAAAGAAATCGGTTATCGAGAACACGAGTTCTATTTCAAAGGATTTGTTTTAGACTAGCAACGAAAGAATCTAAGCATGTCGGTAATTTCATTTCCTAAAAAATCTAAGCTTCCCGACCGAGTCAGCTATCAGTGGGGGCGGCGAGTTTTTCATATGCTGGGTGGAGCATTTTTTGTGGGGCTCTCTTTACTGATTAAAGATCGCTTTCTTTTTTTGCTCGTATTGGTCATAGGGACTTTGATTTCCACAGCCGTAGATTTTTTAAGGATCAGAATTCCAGTTTTGCGAGAGTGGAGCTTTAGACTTTTTGGCGGTCTGATGCGAGAGCACGAAGATCACCAGCTCTCAGGACTTCCATTTTATGCTCTCGGTTGTACGATTAGCTTTATCTTGTTTCCATGGCCCACCGCTGTGCTGGCGGTTTTATATCTCGCCATAGGAGATCCAGCCGCCTCTATTGTCGGAGTTTTTTATCAACGAAGAAAATGGGGCGATCAAGACACCTATCTCTATCGAAAATCTTGGGTCGGCAGTCTCGCTTGTTTTAGCATTTGCGTCGTCATGAGCCTCGTTCTTTTGCCGTTTTTGTTTGAAAGTCTGGTTTATACAGACTGGAAAATCTGGATATTGGCGTTTTGGGGTGGCGCTGCTGCGGCCTTTGCTGAGGTTTTGCCGCTTCGAACGGATGATAATTTGAGTTTGCCCCTGATTTCAGGATCATTTTTATGGCTAATGATGGCTCTGTTAAATGTGACGACTGATTTTGTGGGTTAAGTCGAACTGGGCAACAAAAAAGCTCGCCAGCTCTGATCGAGATGCTTTCTTTGAATCAGGCCCCAAGAAGCTTGAGGGCGCTGCGGCTTGCGACTCAAGGGCATATTCGCTTCACTCGGAGTGCGATCGGCTTTGCGTCGATTGCAGGCGTGACAACTTGTCACGACGTTCTCCCAAGAAGTTTTTCCTCCTCTTGATCGAGGCATAACATGATCGAGGTTTAGTTTTTGTCTTGGAAACTCTTGTAGACAATACTGACATGTAAACTGATCGCGAATAAACACATGCCCCCTTGAAAATCGAACGCCTTTTTGCGGCATTTTGTCGAATTCTGAAAGAACGATCACTCGAGGCACAGGAACCAGCTGCGAAACGGTGTGAAGAAAATAAAAATTATCTTCCGGAAGCTCGGTGAGTTTTTCCAGACCAAGCAGCTGAAACCAATCATAGGTTTGATATTGGGTGTCGATGCCTTTTGCGAATCCGAGATATAAAAGACTTACAGCCCTTTTCATGGATGTGATATGTACAGGAAGAAAACAGCGATTTAAAACAAGGACTCGCTTTTGAAGAGTGTCAAAGCTCTCAATTTCGAGAATCGAACGGAAGATGCGCCTCCTACATATAATTGTAAGTCAATTAGAGAAAAATAAAAAGGGCAAACGAGCCGATCAGTGGATTTCAGCCCAGAAAGACATGCCTTCGCGCTCTCAGATCAAGTCTTGGTTTGCGGAGAAGCGTGTTAAACGAAAGGAAAAAGCTCTTAAGGCCAGCGATCTTGTTTTTGAGGGAGACGAGCTCGTCATTGAGGTTCCAGAGCTGGATAAGCCGTCTTTAGAGGCGAGACCTCTCGATTTAAGCTTCTTTTTTGAGGATGAAGATTTGCTGGTTTTATATAAGCCGCGAGGGATTTCGATGCATCCGGGAGCTTCTCGATCTAACGTAACGACTTTGGCTCATGCACTTATTGCACACTCTGAAAAACTTTCAGATCAAAGCGGAGAGTTTCGTCCGGGAATTGTTCATCGACTCGATAAAGACACCGAAGGCTTAGTGGTGGTGGCAAAGAACAATGAAGTTCATGAAGAGCTGTCGTCTCAATTTTCGAATCGCTCGATCATTCGTTCATATTGGGCATTATGTCGAGGCAGGTTTCCCGATCGACTTGAAGTGAACGCTCCCATTGGGCGACATCCGGTTCAGCGAAAAAAAATGGCCGTCACTGAAAAAGGAAGAAATGCCATCAGTGTTTTTGAATGTATCAAAAGATTTTCAGCCGGCTATTCTTGGATCAAATGTAGTTTACGCACGGGTCGAACGCATCAGATTCGCGTTCATCTCGCTCATAAAAAATTTCCGATTTTAAATGATTCTGTCTATGGCCCAAATGCTACAAAAGCCATTGAGTTTAGCGCAGCTCAGAAAGAAGCTCTGGCGCAACTGCAAGGCCAAGCTTTGATGGCCTATGAACTTGGATTTCAACATCCGCGCACAAAAGAAAACTTGCACTTTCAGGCAGAGATGCCAGATTGGTTAAAGTGTCTCACGAGCTCTTGACACATTCGAGTCATGTTTTTGCGCCCGATCAGGCGGCAAATTTTAGTCTGATTGACGCTCAAGCTTTTCGATCACCATTAAATCATCCGCCATTTGGCTTGAAAGCTTGGGTGAGTTTGAAGCAGGTGCATGGAGCTGCTGGAGTTCATCAAGACATTCTCGATTTGAAGCATCAGGTCGAAGCTGATTGGCACTATACCTACGATCGGGGATTGGGTTTGGCCATTTTTGTCGCCGACTGCACGGCGATTTTGCTTCGAGGCAAAAATCAAAGAGGTGATTTTGTTGCGGCGATTCATGCCGGTTGGCGAGGAACTGCTGCGGGGATCATTGAAGAAGCACTCGAGGAGCTTTCGCCCTCGGATTCACTTTATGCATGGCTTTCTCCGAGCATTTGTCAAAAAGACTATGAGGTTGATGAATCCGTGGTTCAGAAGTTTTCGAGCGGTATTCTTCCATTCATTCGCGAGAGCCGACCCAAGCACTATTTTTTAGATCTCAAGTCTTACCAGATAGAGTTGTTGAAGAAGTTTAAAGCAAAAGTTTGGAGTTCCTCTTTGTGTACTTTTTGTCAGCCGGAATTTTTTTCTTACCGAAGATCAAAGGCTAAGCTAGAGAATCGTCATTTTGCCTGGATTGCTTTGTCCGACTAGTTGGAATCAATTTCTGATGGCCAGTTCCAAGGGTGCTTGGGATCACTGGTTTGAATTCTCCAATCGAAAGACAAAGTGTTTTGTAGCTGTCGAAGTTGAGAAATAATGGGAATGCCTTCCCACTTGAGCACATCGGCAGAGACTTTAAAAAGTTGCGAGCTATTGAGTTCACTCCGAGCAGATCCGAGTTGATCCCAAGTCTTTTCAGGTAGAACTCGAATGGCCATCCCAACAAAAAGAATGATCACAAAGCCTTTTAAAGCTCCAACCCCAAAGCCCAACCATCGGTTGATCGCATTGATCGGGCCACGCTGAATAAAGCGAAGACTGCTGAATCTCAGCAGCCAGCCCGTCATCAAAATGACAAAAGCACACAAGCCCCATAAGACGAAGCGAGGTAGCTCCCATTCAAACTGCGTTTCGATCCAAGATGTCATTGGCTCAGCGCCAAACACAATCCCTACTAAAATGGCGAAAGAGAACAATTGATAAACGAAGCCTTTGATGAAACCAAACACACCAAAGCAAAGAATAAAAATTAAAAGTAGCAGATCGAGATACATCCTATTATTTTAAACGAGATGGACTCTAAAGAGGTGAATTTATTAAAGGGCCTACCAGAAAAGCTTGCTGCGATGAGCCATCGTCTTCTTCTTTTTTATTTTCTCTTTGCCCTAGCTCTTCAGGTCGTTCAGTTTTTTGCGCCCGATTTTTTCCCTTTTTGGTTTAAGCTTTTTGGATTTCAAATCTTCTTAATGCTGGCCTTAGTGTGGCTCTATGGGCGAGGTTGGCGGCCCCTTCTTACATGGAACATCAAAATCGCTGGCTTAACGGTTTCGCTTTTCGCAATTTATTTTCTAGGCCTAAGTGTTTTCGAGTTTTCTCTGCGGGCTTTGGGTGCAGGGTCGAATCAAGCTCTGTTTCAGGGGTCTACACTTCCCGTTTTCATTCTTCAGATTTTTCTGGCCCCTGTTTTTGAAGAGCTGTTTTTCAGAGACTATTTGACGAGAGCTTTCTACCGACAGTTCAGCCGATGGACGATGGCTGTATTCTTCTCGAGCGCATTTTTTATGCTAAGCCATTTTAGCTTGTATCCCGGAGCCTTTTTGCTTGGGCTGATCAATGCGATTTTATTGATCAAGCTTCGCTCGGTTTGGCCATGTATCTTGTTTCACTCGATTTCGAATCTGAGTTGGTATTTTTTGCCAAGCCTGTTTCCAGCCGTCTTTCAGTGGCTAGTCGATCAGGCTTGGCTTTCTTTTTTCTTTCGCTAGTTCGCCCAACAATTCGAGTTGTAATCAGTCAGGTCTTCCATCTCGGCGGCCAAAAATTGAGTTTGACTATCTAGGCCGTGATGACGAAATGAATCTCGAAGATGTTTTTTGTTTGGCGATGGAGTCCATTCATTTTGGTCATCCAATGCTTCATCAATTTTCATAAGAGCTGTGTAAAACTCCAAAATGCTGCTGGCTTGCGATAGGCGAGCTTCATGAATCATTTGGTCTGCTAGCTTTGCTCCCACACGATTTCTAAACTGCCAAAGCGCTCCACTAAACATTTGTCCGTCGTTGTGAAAATATGTTCCATTGAAATCTTTCGGAAACTTCAGATTGCTGTCGAGCCTTCTTAGGTATTTTCGATTTGGATCCACAAACATATTTTCTGCGATTAGCGGATCATTGGTGATCGTCGCCGCGAGATAATCGCTAAAGGCTTCGTTCATCGCTGAGAATTCATAGTTGGCTTTCATTCCATAAATTTCAAAAGTCACGGCATGACCATATTCATGAAGAATAATATCGCGAGAAAGTGCTGTGTTCTTTAAGAAGTTGCTTCCGATGCCAAAGCCTAAAACGGGTTTGCCGAGCATTTTAAAGAGAGGATTGAAATAGGCGTTATCAAGTTTGATCCCATCTCTGGCCATAGCGATGATCGGGTAATTCATTTCATGAAAATCGAGTTCTTCAACGAGATAATCTCTCGCTTTCATCACCCAGTAGTAGATATTTCGCTCTTCAGGCGTCGAAAATTGATCAAAATCAAGTTGATCTCCACCTGAAAGAAAATCTGCATCGACTCGAATGTTGGCACCGTTGTCGGGGCCTCCATTATTGACGACTTCAAGAAAGTCATTGGCAAGTTTTACTTCGACTTCTTTGCCTTCAATCGTTGAGAAATCAAATGAGCCAGATCGATCAAAGAAAAGTTTTTTGCCGTCTAACAAAATTTGCATATCCTGAAGGGGCTTCCAAATCGAAGAGTCTTCAACAGAGTTCGGACGAATACTTCCCCCAATTTGTTTAATGGCGTGTTTTTCTGGATTGAATTCTCCCAAGATCTCCCCAGTGCCTTCATCAACCCAAATCACAAAGCCTGTCTGATGAACAGGATCACTGATCTGAAGTTCACGAGCGAAGTAGTAGGCGAATTGCTCGTTCTCTTGACGCGGATAGATCACTGATTTTTCATTCAAAACAATCGCTGAGGGCGAGAGAAAGCCCAGATTTTTTTGGATAGCTTCTTCATCCATTACTTTGTTCAAGTTGGGCAAAGCTTCGATAGGGTGAAGTGATGACGTCAAGCTCACCCAGTCACCCGCCGAGGTGATTCGAATCGTAATCTCGGCGCCAAAAATGGGGCGATTTAAATGCCATTGCTCAAAGGTTACATAAGAAAAAGCCAGACCTTTTCTGATGTGCTTGATCTCAAATTTCGCACCAGGAAATTTTTGATCTAAGGCATTTTTCGCAATCCAGACGAGGTCGTCTTGAGAGAGTTTCTCTTTGTGAGAGAAGGCGGCAACGTCAGTAAGGTCGCGCTCAATCAAACGAGGTGACTTAGTTTCTTTTTGCATTAAAACTACTTGAGATCCGTCTGCAAGTTTTTCATTCACTTTTTCAATCTGCGCTTGAGTTCTCTCAAGGGATGTTTTTCGTAAGACCTTATTCGATTGAATCTCTCCGATCTGAGCACAAGCCTGAACGAATAGCGTCATCACCAAAATGATGGATCGCATGTTTCCCTCCAATCCGGATATCTATTTTGTTTTTTTGTTTTTTTATTTCGAAAAGTTCTTATTTCCAAATAAGAATTTTCTCAATCCCCAGCTTCCATGCTACGGAGCGGCAACCGCTAGGTCAAATGCTTTCGAATTTTGTATAAACAATTTCTGTTTGCGCTTTGCGTTAGTCTTGAAATTTTTTAAGAGCAGAAATCAAAAAAGGATCACTAGGACGCAGATCGAGAGCGATTTCTAGATGTTTTTTGGAATCCGAGAATTCTTTCTTTTCGAAATAAAGAACTCCTAAATTGAGATGGCAGATAAAGTTATTTGAATCTTTTGCGAGAAGAGATTGCGCTAATTCTTCGCATTCATCGAATTTGCCTTGATAGAGTAGAGCTGTAGTGCGTTGCGTTAGGCTGTAAAGGTCTTGCGGTTGAAACTCAAGATACTTATCAATCCAAGTCTCCGCGAGAGCAAAGGCATTGCAGCGCAGGGCCGTTTGATAAGCTGTCTTCCAAACCAAATCAACTTTTGGAAATTTTTGAGTGGCAACACTCATTGTTTTTAGCGCCGCATCTTTTTGATCAACGGCCATTAAATTGATGGCGTATTCGATCCACGCCACAGGATTTTCTGGCTCCTCTTCTAGTTTTTTCTGGCTTAGGGGAAGATAAATCTGATTTTTTTCATTTTGATTTTCTTTAAGTCGCCCATAGTGATGAAGAACAACATCTAAGTTCTTATGTTTGAGCTTAAGCTTTTTAGAGGATGGAAGAAGGCTTTCATGAATTCTTCCCTCATATCGAAGGCCAGTCGCTCGATTGAAAAGACGCTCCATATAGTTATCGAAAAAAAAGAGATCGTCTGTTTGTGAAATTCCGGGGGGCGTGAAGTTTGCCTTCTTGAGAGCGTCGAGATCTGTCTGTCGAGTATAGTTTCTTTGAATGACTCCAAAAGAATCTGCCTCGTTTGATTGAGCGCTAGAAAGAATTTTGTTCTGATCCTTCGGTTCTAAAACCTCATCTCCATCAACAAAAAAAATCCAATCGTACTTCGCCTGTTCTGTCACAAAATTTCGAGCCTCAGAAAAGTGATGAGGCCAAGTCATTTGACCAATTTTCAAAAATGAAATTTCAGAAGACAGTCGAGAGAGAATTTCGAGGCTATTGTCTGTTGATCCAGTATCGTAGACCAAAATTTCATCGGCAATGGGGCAGAGACTTCGAAGGGAGGCCTCTATAAATCGGGCTTCATTTTTGACAATATAACAAACACTGATCTTCGCCACAGACCTCAGAATATCAGTTAAGCTACCTAAATTCTTAATAATTTTTATCTTGAGGCCAATTCTTGCGGGATTTCAAGGGACGGGCTAAAAGATCGAATTCATGAGACTGAGCTTGATCTTAGCGTCTGCCTTATTTTTATTCGGCCAAAATCTTCAGGCCCAAGGCACATTTCAGCGCCCGGGGGCCCGTGTTCTGGCCGATTGGGAGGCTCAGATCGCTTTTTTTGAGGCCAGTGTAGACCTTCCTCCAGAGTCGCGACTCTTTGAGCAGGAGCTAAGGGCCCACCAGCTTTCAGAAACTTTTTTTGGAACAAAAGCGGAAATCAAATTTTTAAGAGATTATCAAAATCGTGAGCTCATACTTGAGATGGGAAAGATTCTAGAGAAGAGTCTTCGAGCTTTTTTGCAAAATCAAGATTACTCGGAAGAAAGTGTGGCGCTGGTGAATTTATTGGGCCGAGAGTTTTTAGAAACTTATGCGGAGGTCAGAGGTTCCGATGAGTTTGAATATTGGCGCTCTTTTATGCGAAAGCGGGCTACTTTTTGGGGTTTCATGATTAGCCCTGGGGCGATTTATTTGAGTTACGTAGGAAGTGATCTTGTTTTGGGTTTCGGAAAAGTTTTTGATTTTATGTTTTATTTTGCCCCGAAAACTTTAGCTCGATGGGGATACCTTTCGGGCCTGAGAGCGACCGAGTCGCTCGCTAAAAAGACTGAAAGAATTGTGCTCGCAGAAAAATGTAGAGAAAGAATTAAAAGAATTCATGAGGCCAGAGAGGCTGAAGTTCGAAGGTTTAAGCGAGATTTTGATCGTTATCTCGATCGTTTCATCTATCGGTGGAAGACGAGCCTTGGGCCCTCTCGATTGATTCTTTATGGGTTCACCGGCGGTCTTTTGGGCCAATCACTGTTTTACTATCCCATTCCCATGCTCACCGAGATTTCGTTTGAGCAGCAGAAAAAATGGGATGCTCAAGAGCAAATCATGGAAGACGGCTTAAAGAATTTCTTTCAAGACTTGCAGGCTCGTTAATCAATAACAATTAGCTATAGAGTTTTGCGTAAGGCAGTTTCAAGCTTTCTTCAAGGCGAAGCAGCTGATTGTATTTTGCTGTTCGCTCTGAACGACAAAGACTTCCCGTTTTGATCTGACCTGCCCCAGTTCCAACAGCCAAATCAGCGATGAAATGATCTTCGGTTTCTCCGCTTCGATGAGAGATCATGCAGGCATAATTGTTCGTTTTTGCCATCTTCATGGTCTCTAAAGTTTCTGAGAGTGTTCCCACTTGATTTAGCTTAATCAAGACGGCGTTTGCGCATCTCTCTTTGAGGCCTCGATCGAGCCGCGCGCTTTGAGTCACAAAGAGATCGTCGCCGACGATCTGCACCGAGGAGAGCTGAGCGGTTAACTTTTTCCACGACTTCCAGTCTTCTTCATCCAAGGGGTCTTCGATGGAGCAAATCGGAAAGTTTTGAATCAATTCAGAATAAATCTCGATCATTTGATCAGAGTCTCGAATGCCTTTTCCAGACCGAGATAAATGGTAGCGTCCTTCTTTAAAAAACGAAGAGGCCGCAACATCAAGAGCCATTCGGATGTTCGCACCATATCCACAGGCATCAATGGCTTCTCGAATCGCTTGTAACGCTTCTTCGTGACTACGAAATGATGGAGCGAATCCACCTTCATCTCCCACCGCTGTGCTGAGCTTTTTCTCTTTCAGGTTTTTCTTCAAAGTATGAAAAACTTCCGCACCCATTCGAAGAGCTTCTGAAAAAGACTCCGCTTGGATTGGCGCAATCATGAATTCCTGAAAATCTAAACTGTTGTCGGCATGGGCACCGCCGTTGATGATATTCATAAATGGGATCGGCATTTTCATTTCAGACTTCGATCCAAAAAGAAGCGAGATACATTCCGCCAGGCTGATATTTTGAATCAAGGCGGAGGCGCGCGCCGCCGCCATCGATACGCCTAAAGTGGCATTTGCCCCTAAACTTTCTTTTTGAGTGCTGGGGTCGAGCTCTAACAACTTGTCGTCGATTCGCTTTTGATCAACGGGGTCTGCACCGATCAAGGTCGGAGCAATTCTCTCTACGATATTGTTGATCGCTTTGAGAACGCCCTTGCCGAGAAAGCGCTTGGGGTCTGAGTCGCGGAGTTCAACGGCTTCGAATTGACCCGTTGAAGCTCCCGAGGGAACGGCAGCCCGCGCTTGCTTGCCCGAATCAAGAATGATTTCGACCTCTACGGTCGGCAGCCCCCGGCTATCTAAAATTTCTCTCGCACGAATATTTTTAATTCTGTCTGGCATGACGAGAGCTTATCGACTAATTTTGGGGGCTGCAAGTGCAAGAAAGGGATCCTTCTGATGAAGCATCATGCAATTTATCCTGGATCATTTGATCCGCTCACGAATGGCCATATTCACCTCGTGCAAAGAGCTCTACAATTATTCGATCAAGTGACCGTAGCGATTGCTCAAAACTCATCAAAGCCAAAAGTTTTTGATCTGCAAGAAAGAATTTCGATGCTCAAAAAAGTTTTTGAAAAAGAACCTCGGGTTCAGGTCGAGAGCTTTGAGGGCCTGTTGGTGAATTTTGTCGCTCGCTTTCCCGACTCGGTGGTGATTCGAGGAATTCGCACCAATCAAGATTTTGAGTATGAGCTTTCTTTGGCGCAGGCGAACAAACATCTTAATCCTGATTTTGAAACGATCTTCATGATGACGGATCCGCAATTTAGCTTTTTGTCGTCTTCTATGATTCGAGAAATTATAAGCTTAGGGGGTTCGACACGGGGAATGCTTCCGGATTTTATTGAAAAGAGATTGTTAGAGGTCTTTCGTGAAAGGAGTTTAAAATCATGAGCTCTTTTACGAATTTTGCGAATCGAGTTTCTAGCTTTGCAGAGTCGGCCACTTTGGCTCTGGGAGCTCGGGCCAAACAGATGGCTCGCGATGGGAAAGATGTGATCAACTTTTCATTGGGCGAGCCCGATTTTAATACTCCCACGCCGATCATTGAAACGGCCCTTCAAAAAGCCAGGGATGGCGCTACAAAATATACGCCGGTTGGAGGAGAGCTCACTTTGCGTCGCGCGATTTGTGATCGTATGAAAGCCGATTATGGATTGAGCTATGAAGAAAAAGAAGTGCTCGTGTCGAATGGTGGCAAACAAAGTATTTTTCACTTTTTACAGGCCGTTATCAATCCCGGTGACGAAGTTCTAATCTGCAAACCTTATTGGACGTCTTTTCCTGAAATGGTGAAGTTGGTAGAAGGAAAGCCTGTCTTCGTAGAGCACAAAAACGGACGCCCCGATTTTGAGGATTTGAAGTCAAAGATAAGTGCGAGATCCAAGGCTTTTATTTTAAACAGTCCGTCGAATCCGAGTGGCATCGTTTGGCGTAAAGAAGAGTTAGAGACGTTAAAAAATATTTTAGAGCCGCATTCAGTTTGGCTTTTAAGCGATGATACTTATGACAAGCTTGTCTATTCTCCGGCTAAATTTTTTAGTTTTATCCAGCTCTTTCCGAGTTTTCGTGACCGAACTTGTATCGTCGGATCAACCAGCAAGTCTTATGCGATGACGGGCTGGAGGTTGGGTTGGGCATTGGGCCCTCAGTCTTTGATCGAGGCGATGACAAAAATTCAAGGTCAAGTCACCAGTGGAGCGAGCTCTGTTTCTCAGGCGGCAGCAGTGGCTGCTTTGAAGGGCAGTGATGACTTTGTCGCCGATTTTCACAAGCTTTTTGCCTCTCGACGAAAAAAGCTTTTAGAGCTGCTGGATGCAGCCGGAATCTCTTATATGGAGCCTGAGGGGGCTTTTTATTGCTTTTTAAGCCTTAAGCCGCATTTGTCAGCCTCTCAATCGGTGGCTGATTTTTGTGAAAAACTACTGGTCGAAAAAGGCGTTTGTCTGGTTCCTGGCGAAGCTTTTGGGGAGCCCGATTATGCTCGTCTTTCGTATGCGCTTTCAGAAAAAGAGATCGAAGAGGGGCTAAGACGGCTTATTGAATTTTTTAAAGCTTCTAAAAGTTGACATTAAGCGCTGATTCGGCGAATCCTTTTGAGATTATGGCAAGAAAGTGTGAACTTTTGGGTAAGAAGAACCTGTATGGAAATACGGTTTCAAACGCTAACAACAAGAACCGAACGCGATCTTTGGTCAACCTCTCTTGGAAGAGATTTTGGGTGGCAGAGTTAAAGCAATTTGTTCGTGTTCGAGTTTCAAATAGAGCCCTTCGAATTATAGATAAAGTAGGAGGCTTGATTCCCGCTTGTCGAAAAAATCAAAAGACTCTTTCACCAGAACTAGAGAAGGTTTTAAAAAAGGCCTCGTCTTAAAGGAGCAATAGGTTATGGCACGCGATCAAGATTTTGATAGAGGTTCTCGAAGAGGAGATGATGAAGATTCCTCTGGAAGATTTGGCAAAGGCAAAAAGCGAAAAGCAAAGCGGATGAACTTTAGGAAGAAACGTCCTCCCGCAAACTTGAGATTTGATTATAAAGATGTGAATACTTTGATGTCATTTCTGACAGAAGAGGGAAAGATTGTTCCAGCAAGAGTTTCAGGCTTAAGTGCTCAACAACAACGAGAGCTCACTTTAGCGATTAAGCGCGCAAGAAATGTCGCTTTCATTAGTTCGGTGAGAAGAGAGTCAGTTCATTAATCTCTTCAAAGGATTGGATCAAGAAAGGCCAAGCGATTCGACGCTTGGCTTTTTTTTTAAAAATTTTTTAATGAAAAAATTTAGAAACTGCCCGTAGTCCGGGTCGAACGGACACGTCCTTGCGGACATCAGATTTTGAGTCTGACGCGTCTGCCAGTTCCGCCATACGGGCATCTGATTCCCTAGCTTTAATGATTCAGAGCTCGTTTGCCAAGTCGAAGATTCAGTTTCCTGAGGAGCCCGAGCAAGTCGAAGGAATCAGCCCACAGGCCTGTCGCGCCCCAGAGTTTCCCGCCGGCTGACTTTTAAGATCGTCAGGCTCAGCGTGCACAATGAATGAGCGCCCCAAAACACTGCACTTCGGATCACTTAAACAAAGCTTTTTCGATTCAATCTTGATCATGGCAGTGCCTTTTGAGTCGGCTAAAATATTCCCGAGGTCTCCCGCATGCCGATCTTGATGATTTAAGTCAGCGTGTTTTTCATGATGATGACCGAAATGGGGGCCCGCACTGGTGGCATCAAGGGCAGAACAATCTCCAATCTCATGCACATGAAAGCCGTGTTCTCCTGGGCTTAGATTTTCGACTTTACCAGAAATCTCAAGAGCCCCCGAAGATAGTTCCTTTAACTCCAAAAATCCTTTCACCTGAGAGTTTGATCGAGACTCCAGCTCCACGCGAAGAACTTGATTCGAGCAGAGGTTTTCTTCTTTTTTCGTGCAGGAGGATAAAACAAAAACGAAAGAGACGATAAAGCCGTGAATTTTCATCTTTTTAGGTTATCAAGATCGTCGGCGAAATCTCAATAAAACTCTGATTTTTGAGGGCTGAGATCACCCGGAAATACCTCTCTAACTTATTGAAATTGCTGGAATTAGCCTAGTTTTCTTGACTCTGATCTCCAGCGTGCTAAAAACCGCCACGCGAGAAGCCCCGAATTTCGACTTAAGCGAGAGGCGCTTCTTTTGGTGTGAACCTAAAAAATCTATAGATTAACGGAGAAACGATCGTGAAAAAAATAGCTGTAAGCTTCTTTCTTTTTTATATGAGTCAGATGGCCTTGTTCGCTCAAGGTCTTGAGGGCCGAATTTCAGATACCATTTACAAATTGATTCTGATTTTGAATTTACTTCTTGTTGGAGTCATCGCGTGGAACGGCTTCATGCTGTTTACGGGAGAGCAAGCCGCCGTTCGTCGTTTGATGTTTACGATTGCTGGTCTCATCGTTGTGAACTCCTCACGACTCATCATCGATTTTTTCATCTAAAAATTTTGAAATTGCGAATTGGAGCTTGAAGTATCGTGAGACTGCCCATCTACAGACATTTAAATCATCGCATTGAGATTTTAGGCCTTTCTCTTTTAGAGCTGGGAATCGTTTGCGTTGTTTTTCTGTTTTTGAGCAGCCTTTTGCATCAGGTGAAGTTCGGATCCGCCATTACTTTGTTTGTTTGTGCGCTTCTCGCGTTTTTTATGCGTCTTTTACACCGTCGTTTTGAGGCACATTATCTTGAAAAATTCATACGATTTGTGAGCTTGCCTGATGGGCTTCATCGGCGCCTTCTCCGAAATCAGCCAACTTCAAATAAAAGTCAACGACTCATAATCAGCGGAAAACGAAGTGATGAAAACTAAACTATCAAAAACAAACTCACTTCAAGATTTCTCGCTCATTGAAAGCTGCGATAAAAATTCGTTGGTTCATTTCAAGAATCAACGACTGGGTTTCATGATGAGTGTCGAGCCTGCAGAGGCTAGTTTTTTTGACTCTTCAGATTGGAATGCTTTTGAAGATTTAATTCGCCCAATGATTTTATTAAAAGAAGGAGAAGAAGTTCAAATTTCCTTCAGCAAAAGATGTGATCTCGAGGCTGTGATTGAAAAAAAAATGGCCGAAGTCGATTTAGTCAAAAATCCGTTCACGCGAAAACTCATGCTTAAAGAGATCAATGAGCTTGTAAAAAGAATTGGTTTGCAAGAGCCGAGTCTTTTTTCAACAAAGATTGTGGTTACTTATTCAGCAGATCAAAAACGATCCAAAGATTCAGCGACTTCAGATGTTGAGCAAAAGAAGCTTCTTTTTCAGCGGCTTTTCGAACAGCGTGGAATGAAGGTTCAGGTTTTAAACCAAGATGAAATCAACGAAGTCATGGCCCGATTTGCTTCGGGAATTTCTTATGTCTCAGGTGATAAACTTTATGAAGAGTGGCCAGCGGTGAGCATTGAGCCTCGTCAGGTGCTTGTGAATGATTCTATTTTTCGCGCATTAGTTTTAAAAGATCTTCCCGAGCAGTTTAGCGAAATGGGAATGATTCGCCATTTAACAGATTTGCCATTGCCTTTTGATCTATGCGTTCGCCTTAGCGGTCTAGAGCGTGAATCAACGAAGAAAAGATTAGAGCGAAAAAAGAAGATATTTTTCGGTATGGCTCGGCAAAATGCTGCTGGAGACTCTGAGGCTCGACTCAAACATGAAGAGATTGAGCACCTTCTTGAGAGACTCAATGATTCGCAAGACGCTCTCGTCGACATGACTTTCACATTAGGCATTCGTTACTCTCCTGAGCACAGCGTTTTTGGAAGAGATGTTTTGACAGAAATTTTTCAGCGTCAAAGCCATTTGGGGCATCTTCGATTTGAAGAGACGAGTCTTAATACCTTTGATTGTTTTTTAGAGCTTATCCCAGGATTTAAAGGCCGCGTTTTTCATCAGCATAAAGTTTTGGGCTCAAATGCCATTCACTTTCTTCCGCTTTTTGGTCGTGAATCAGGAGACGATCGACCTGTTTTGACTTATGAAACTCGCTACGGCGAGCTATTTTCTTTTGATCCCTTTCACTATCAGCTCGCCAACTACAATTGGTTGATCAGTGGAACGAGTGGTGCGGGCAAGAGCTTTTTTGTGAACTCTTTATTGCTGAAGTCAGCCAATTTAGAACCACGAGTTTTTATCATTGATATCGGAGGTTCTTACTACAAAACGGCCAAATTTTTCGACGGCCAGTGCATTGGTCTGGATGTTCAAACCGGATTTCAGATGGGGCCATTTTTTATGGGTCAATGCTCAAACTCTAAAGATGAGAGCCGTCGACGTGAGCATATTCAAATGGTTTTCTGGGAGCTTTTAAGAGATGAAGGTCGTCTGCCCTCCATTGAGGCTCGAGGCGTTTTGAAAGAAATTTTAGAACCTTATTTTGAAATGAAAGAGCTGCCAGAGCATCCGATATCGGCAATTAGAAATGATTTAAAGGCCCGATCAGGAAGCTTAGCCAAACGATTAGCTTTATTGCTCGATCGCTGGTGTTATCCTTCGTTTTTTGGCCAGTTTTTAGACACGAATGTTTCATTATCTTTAGATCATCGAGCGGTGATGTTTGATCTCAAAGGCTTGAATGACTTTGAAGATCTTTCTCGGGTCGTTCAACTTATACTTTGCTCTAGCGTTTGGAACCATTTGCGAGAAGATTCATCTCGCCCAACTTTCGTCGTTTTAGATGAAGTGGCTTTCTCTTTATTGAAGTGGCAGCCCGACTTTGTTGATGAGTTGATCTCCACTGTTCGAAAATATAATGCCGGAGTGATTGTTGTAGCCCAAGACTTAGAGAAGATCACTTCAAACTCTGCGGGGGCGAGTATTTTGCAAAACACTCAGATGAAAGCCATCTTGCAGCAGCGAGGAGATCAGAAAAATTATGCTGAACCTCTGCGTCTCACTTCTCGAGAACTGAGTGTGATTGATTCACTCGAGCGAAGAAAGGCCGTTTTTTCAGATATCTTTTTGATGATTGATGATCGTCGTGCCGTGATTCGATTTTCGCCAAATCTTTTGGAATATTATTTAGGAACAAGTGTTCCTCACGAGAACAAAAAGCTAGAAGATCGATTGTCAAATTATCAGGGCTCATTTTCAGAGAAGATGTATCGATTTGTTGAGGAGTATGGCCGATGATTTCGATTTTGTTTTCTCTCAATCTCTTGATGACAGGTCTTCTCGGATCAGAAAATGCTCAGCTCATTATCTTGATTCAGCAGAGCCAGCAGCAACTGGCGGAGTTAAAGCGTATCAGCCAGATGAATCTAGAAAATGCTGATGCTTTGAAGAAGGCCATGGCCCTCAGCGAGCAGTTAAGCCGAGGAATTGATAGCGTGCTTGAACCTTATGCGAGCTCTCGTGAATATCAACGAGCGGCGATGAAATTGCAGCAAGAACTTCGATCTGTTGATCAAGAAAAAGAGTCCTATAAGTTTCTCAAAGATCATTTTCCATCAGATGCGAAAGAGCTTCAAAATCGAAGAGATCGAGGATTTCAGTTTCAAAATCAAATCGATCAGGCCAATCGGTCAGATCTATCTGATGTTATGTTATTTGAACAAAAGCTCATTCAGGCTGAACCGGGTGAGGTTCAGCGCCTCGGAGCAATGGCCGGCTCAAAATCATGGGAAAGTAATTTGCGTCTCTCTACTCAACTCAATGAAATTTTAAGCGAGTTAAGAATGTTGCGAGATGATTTGAGTCGAAAAGAGTGGGAGCAAAAAATTCAAGAAGAAGAAGTTAAAAGACAGTGGAAAAAAGCCCTTGGCGCTAGAGGAGGATCTCAGTGATCGAGGTCTTTAACATTTTTCCGGGATTCAGTACGTGGTCCGTACCTTTCATGCCGATTTCTTTGGCCCTGCTTGTCGTTTTCTTTCTTCTTTATATGCTCATTGCAGCGCTAAAGACTTTCGAGGGTTTAAATCTAGAGAGAAAGTTGATTCACTTTATTTCAGCCGGCGTTTTGATCACTCTTTGGCCAGCTCTGCTTCTTAATATCAAATCTTTAGTCGATAGCTTCAACACGTTTTTAATTGAACAAGTCTTTCGCATGAATTGGCGAGCGGGAATGGGGCAGCCTTTTCACGAACAGTTAATGGCGGCTTTTAATCTTGATATGAATATCTTGAATTATCCCCTCAAGATTTTGAATGTGATTTTAGCTCTGGGAGTCGAGGCCTCTTATCAGATCATTTATTGGCTTTTTGTGATTTTCTTCTTTCTCTATGCTGCGCTTGGCCCACTCGTGATTGCTCGTAGTATTTTCGGAGAAGAGTTTGAGGGAGTGATCGAATTGATCAAAGAGATGATCACTTTGTTTTTGTGGCAATCCACCTATGTCGTTGTGATCGGAATTCTCGGAACCGGGTATGCTTCAAGCAACCAGTTTTTTGCAAACGATCAAAATATTTTTCTTTCGGCGAGCCAGGCTGTTGCGCTGATCGTCTTAACGCTTTTTGTTCCGATGATTACTAGAAAGTTTGTCGGTGAAATCAGCGCAGGCTTTCTGACGTCAGGTCAGGGTAGCAGTGTTGGGGCGGCGGCCTTTGGAGCTCTTGTCGCTCATCGACCCCGACTTTTGGCTCCCGCTTTGACAGG
>JBMTHG010000009.1:0-34888 GCA_049436045.1 Bdellovibrionota bacterium | reverse complement strand
GATCACCAATAATCAACTCTCGCTGTCCACGCCCAATAGGAATCATCGCATCGATGGCCTTCAAGCCCGTTTGAAGCGGCTCCTTCACCGATTGTCGCGGCACAATCCCCGGCGCTTTTCTTTCAATGGGCAATCGATGTTCTGTTTTGATCGCTCCTTTGCCATCGATTGGATTTCCAAGCGGGTCGACCACTCGGCCCAAGAGAGCCTCTCCCACAGGAACCGATGCAATTTCTCCGGTTCTCTTTACCGTGTCGCCCTCTCGGATGTTTTCATAAGATCCCAAAATTGCAGCCCCAACATCAGAGCTTTCTAAGTTTAAAACTAAGCCCTTCACACCGCCAGGAAACTCGATGAGCTCTCCAGCTTCTGCTGCTTCAAGGCCATAAATTCTCGCAATCCCATCACTCGCAGAGACAACGCTTCCTGTTTCTTTTGATTCTAAAACTCTTTCAAACTTTCGAATTTTAGATTTTAAAATTTCACCGACTTCTTCTGCCCGGATCGCCATATCTTACCTCGCTTCTAATTCTTGCCTTAAATTTTCCAATTGAAATCGAACACTCGCATCCAGAGTTTTACTTCTAGATCGCGCAACAAATCCCCCAAGCAACTCAGCAGATGTTGATACTGCCATTTTAACTCTCTGGCCCCAAACCGACTCCAAAACTCCGCGAATCTCATCTAGGGAAGACTCGGGCAACGGATGAGCGGTTTTCAAATCTACACTCAATTCTCCTGAAGCCTCTTCTAAAAGCCTTCTAAAATGGCTTGTGATCGAATTCAGTGATTCGATCCGCCCCGCTTCAACAAGAAGCTGCAAAAATCTAACGACAGCGGGTCGCAGGTTTTGAAGCTCTTGCAAGATCATTCTCTTTTCATTTTTAGAAATCACAGGGTTTTGAAAAAACTTTCTCACCTCTTCGTTAGATTCAAAAATTTTTGTGACAAGTTCTAGCTCAGCCAAAATTTCATCCGGTCGACCCATATCATCCGCATCGGAATGCTGAGCGGCCACCTGAAAAAAGGCGGTTGCATATCTTTTTCCCACCAACTCATTACGACGCATAATTTTTCTTTCCTGACGCAGGCTGTTTCTGAATGACTGCTGAAGTCCAGGCAGCATCATCTTTTTGCATTCTCGAAGCTAAGTTCGCTTTCGCCATTTGAAAGGCCTCATCTAGAATCTTATCTTTCAACTGAGTCCTTGCGAGCTCTTCTTCGTGCATTAGCTTTTGCTGAAAATCCTGTGACAGCTTTTTCGCAAATTGCTCGGTGTCATCTTGAATTCTTTTTGATTCATTAATCAAAGAATTCTCGGCTTCTTTTCGAGCGAGAGCCAGATCTTGCTCCAATCGGTCGAATTTATCTTTCATGGCTTGATATTCCAGACGGGCCTTCTCAAGCTCTGCTGAGGCTTCTTGCATTTTCAGCTGAAGATCGTCTCTCTCTTTCTTAAAATGCTGATCGAGCATTCTCTTCAAAAAGAAAAAAAGCACTCCAAACAAAAGCGCGACATTAATGATTTGAAAAATAAACCCGCTCAACGCTCAACCACCTTCGCCTTCATTAAAGACATTTCGATTTCTTTTGCGAGATCGCCTGCAATCATCGGTATTTTTGACTCCAAAGACTGCAAGTCTTTTTCTAAAATTAAATGTTTTTCAGACAGCTTATTTTCTAAATCTTTTTTCACTATCGCTATTTTTTTTAACTGCTGATCTCTTAAGTCTTTTAGTTGTTTCTCTCGTTTTTGCTCAAAAGATTCTTTCGCACTATCCCAAGATTGGGAATATTCCTCTTTCATCTTTTGCAAGCTCTCGTGCAGATCTTGAGTCGTATCTTTTCGGCCCGAAGTTAGGGCTTCTCTTTTTTTCAAAAGTTTGATGATGGGTTCAACATAAAGTTTTTTACAGGCCCAAAGGACAATCAGAAAAATCACAAGATGGGCAAGAATGAGATCGAACTTTAATTCCATTAAAACGCTCCGAAACTCCAATTTCTTAACGAATCAGGTTTCTTTCGTCAAAGAATCTATTGATCAAAATCTACTGGGAATCTGATTTGGAAAAAAGGCTTTAGCCAACTTGATCAGGCGTGGCCACCAGCTTTGTTACTGGGCTTAGGCTTGGCTTCACCGAGGGCTCTTTTAAATCCGACATTTTTAAGCTGCCATCTAAGACACAGCCCGGATGGGCCTCTAAATCTTTAGTCTCAATCTGCCCCTCGATTCGGCCCGTCTTATGAACGATAAGAGCGTCTCTGGCGATGATGTTGCCCTTGAATCGTCCTCCAATCTCCAAGGTGCCGACGTGAATGTTAGCATCGACCTGAGCCCCTTCGCCGATAATCAAATGATCGTGAGAGAAAATTTCTCCCCGAAAAATTCCATCAATGCGAACCACACCTTCGAATGAAAGTTTTCCTTGAAACTCACAACCCTTATCAAGAAGGGTGATCGTTCCGGACTGTTGGGGCTTTTTTAAATTCATCATCATTTTTTCATTTTACCAAGAATTCGATTAAAGTCTTCAGGGCTCAAAAAAGAAATCACAATTTGACCCCTTCCGGAGCCGTGCGCCTTAATCTCAACGCGCGCATCAAAGTAGTCTTTCAATTCCTGCATGACAGCATTATAGGCCGTCCAGTCTGGTTCTTGCTCTGCGGAAACCTCTCCAGAGTCCGAGTTGGAAGCTGACTCCCGAAGCCTTTTCACAAGCTGCTCCACCTGTCGCACAGAATAAGATTTTTGTAAAATCTCCTCCATGATTTGATTCTGAATCGATTTATCCTCGATACTGATCAAGCATCGAGCGTGCCCGACACTCAGTTCGTTTGTTGCGATTTTATCTCTGACTTCTTTTGAAAGTTTCAACAGGCGAAGTGAATTGGCAATGGTAGATCTATCTTTGCCAACTCGTTTTGCCACCTCATCTTGAGTGAGCCCAAGATCAATAATGAGTCGCTGATAGGATTCTGATTCTTCAATCGGGTTTAAATCTTGTCGCTGAATATTTTCAATCAAAGCGATTTCTAAAATTTCATGATCTGAGAGCTCTTTAACGATCACCGGAACTTCTTTTTTGCCCGCCAACTGCGAAGCTCGCCAACGTCTCTCTCCAGCGATAATCACATATCCCTTGTCTGTTTTCTTCACCAGAAGGGGTTGAAGCACTCCCTTTTCACGAATACTTTGAGCCAGTTCCTCTAGCTTTTCTTGATCAAAGTGTTTTCGAGGTTGAGCATGATTTGGATAAAGCTCTCCAATCGGGCATAAAAAATAGCCTCGCTTATTCGATTCAGGAAGAAGACTGCCGATACCTCTACCCAAAACACTTCGATTTGCATTTTGTCCGTTTGTTGAATTATCCATTACTCAATACCCCCATCTATCTGCAAAGTTTCTTGTGGAATCTCAGAAATCTTTTCAATCGCAAATTCAGTCTTCCAGTCTGAGCCTTCAAGAGCTGCTAAGTTTGGCGCTTCACTCTCAATGGCCGGCTCCATGATCTCGACAACTTGCGGCGCGGAAGCTTCTGGCTCTGTCTTTGGCGACAAAGCTTCCCAGCTTGGTGCATCTAGACCATTTCTCTTTAAAACTTCAGCCGCTAACGCCAAATAGGCCGAGGCCCCCTTGGATTCAAAGTCATATAATAAGACGGGTTTTCCAAAACTTGGAGCCTCAGAAAGCTTCACGTTTCTTGGAATCACCGCCTCTAGCAATTCATTTGGAAAATGCTGTTTCATTTCTTTTACGACTTCATGCGTCAATTTATTGCGCGGGTCAAACATCGTAAGAAGAATCCCCTCAATGACGAGATCCTCGTTCAAATCTTCTTTGACAATCTGAAAGGTGTTAAGCAGCTGACCCAAACCCTCCATGGCATAATACTCGCATTGCGTTGGAATCAATAAACTATCACTCGCCGTGAAGGCATTAATCGTAAGCAGGCCGAGGCTGGGAGGGCAGTCAAATATTACAAAAGAGTAATCATTCGGAAGCTTCTTTAAAGCCGTTTTTAGTTTTTTCTCTCGAGAAATCGCATTGATCAGCTCTACTTCAGCCCCAATCAAGTTTTGATTTGCCGGAATCACTTTTAAATTTTCAAGAGCACTGTCTTGAATACATTCTGTCAGTTCTTTTCGCCCAATCAAGACATCATAGATCGTAGATGATGTATGTCGATCGACCCCTAATCCGCTGCTCGCATTTCCTTGAGGGTCTAAATCAATTAACAAACACTGATAGCCCGCTGCCGCCAAAGAAGCGGCTAAATTTACCGAAGTTGTTGTTTTTCCGACGCCGCCTTTTTGATTGGCCACGGAAATCTTTTTCAGCAACTTTGCCTCTTGCATCTCAATCTCCCGCTCGTAAGTTATATCTTCAATTTAAACAAAGCCTTAAGCATTCGCGCAAGCAAGATTCGATTTTCGAGAAAGATAAATCGCAAGTATCGAAACACTCGATGGACTCACTCCCTCAAGTCTCATGGCCTGTCCGAGAGTGCTCGGTCTTGATTGATTTAATTTTTCAACCGACTCCCGTGCCAAGCCCGGAATCAGAGAGTAATCTAAGTCACTTGGTAGTTGCCAACTCTCTAACCTTCTAACCTGCTGAAGTTGAGATTCGGCCTGTCGAATGTAACCAGCATAGCGAATATCTGTGCTTACCTTAAGCCAGTCGGATTCTGCGAATAATTCGTATTCTGTATCTAAAAGTTTTTTCAAAAACTCCTGATTAACCTCAGGTCTTCGAATGAGTTCTTTGAGAAGAATAGGGGATTGAAGTGGGGTCATTTCGAAATTTTGTATTAGAGAGTTTAGGCTTTCGTTCGGCGAAAGCTTTTTTTGATTCATAAAATCTTCTAGCTCTCGACATCTTAAAACTTTCTGCTCTATTCGTTTTTGATCTTTTTCACTCAGAAGATTAAAGCCCCGGGCTTTTTCAAAAAGTCTCTCAAAAACATTGTCCTCTCGAAGCAAAAGTCTCCATTCCGCACGCGATGACATCATTCGATAGGGCTCTTTAGTTCCCTTCAAGGTGAGATCATCAACCAAAACTCCGAGGTAGGCCTCGTTTCTCTCTAAGCAAAAGGCCTCTCGCTCTTGAACAAAGCAAGCAGCATTCACTCCAGCCAAAAGACCCTGACCGGCCGCCTCCTCATAACCAGAGGTTCCATTGACTTGTCCGGCAAAAAATAATCCCGGAAAATCTTTAAGTTCCAATTTTAGATTCAGCTGAGTTGAATCTATGAAGTCATATTCAATCGCATAGCCGGGCCTGATAATTTCAGACGCCTCCAAACCAGGAATGCTTCTTAAAAATTTAAGCTGAGCTTCATAGGGCAAGCTTGTCGAAAGACCTCCAGCATAAACCTCCTGTGTTTTTCGCCCCTCGCGCTCTAAAAAAACCTGATGCCTTTGTTTGTCGGCGAAACGTACGATCTTATCCTCCACAGAGGGGCAATATCTTGGGCCCGTACTTTCAATAATCCCCGAATATAGAGGTGATTCGGCGAGGTGATCCTGAATAATCTCGTGAGTTTCAGGTTTTGTGTAGGTCAGGAATGCACTCTCTAGGTCTGATCGAAGATTTTCCGTAAAAAAAGATAGGCCCTGAGCTCTCTCATCGTTTTTTTGCTCTTCTAAGGCTTGCCAATTGATACTTCTTGCGTGAATTCGTGGAACCGTTCCCGTTTTAAAGCGCCCCAATCGAATCCCTAAAGACCTTAAAAAATCAGAAAGACCAACTGAGGGCCCCTCTCCAGCTCGCCCAGAAGCAAAGCTTATGCGCCCAACGTGCGCCTTGCCATTCATAAAGGTTCCCGTTGTGATTACAACGGCTTTTGATTCAAAAGTTTGGCCTAAATTAGTCTCTACACCCGCAATTCGCCCTAATTTATCAAAAACAAGCTTTTGAACCTGAGCCTGCATCAAGCTTAAATTTGCCTGACTTTCCACGAAAAGCTTCATTCGCTCTCGATATTCATGACGATCAACCTGAACGCGGGTTGCTCGAACGGCAGCCCCCTTTTTTTCGTTTAAAACTCGATACTGCATGGCTGACTCATCTGCCATTCGAGCCATTGCTCCCCCTAAGATATCAAGCTCCTTAGCGATCTGACTCTTTCCTAAGCCCCCAACGGCTGGATTGCATGACATTGTGGCAATTTGATCAGCACTCATGCTTAAAAGAAGAACTTTGCAGCCCATTCGAGCGGCTGCGAGAGCCCCCTCAACGCCGGCGTGCCCGGCCCCAACAACAATGACATCAAATTTCTTCATAGTTTTATGAATGTTTCACATGAAACATTTCAAATTCAAAATGTTTCATGTGAAACATCTATTTCCCAATACAAAATCTAGCAAGAATAGAGTTCAAAAGCTCTTCATGCTTAATCTCGCCAAAGACTTCTCCCAAAAAAACCCCTGCCTCAGATAGGCTTTGAGCGACCAGATCTAGGCCCTGACCCTCGCAAAGACTAGATCGAGCTTCTTGAAGCTTATTCAGGGCTTCTTTGGCAGCAAAAAACTGGCGCTCAGAAATTAAGCTGCTGTTTTCAAAGGAATCCGACTCATTTGGCTCAAAAATCAGGCTTTCAAGCGCTCTCATCTGCTGAGAATCAAAAATTGAGCATGGAACCCAGGCATCTGGACAGTCTGGATCAAGATCGGACTTCGATTTTACAAAAACCCAGTCCTCTTTGGGCCGCCTCGAAAACAATTCCTCGGGAGGCGGGCTAGCCTCAGCAGATATCCACAGCACTTTATTAGCCCTTTTTAGCTCTAAAAGGCTTTTATCAATGCCCATGAGCTCGACTTGATCCGCATTGCTTCTTAGGCCGGCAGTATCAACGAGCACTACAGATAATTTATCACCCTCCACCTGAGCCTCGAGCACATCTCTCGTTGTTCCAGGTTGGTCAAACACCAAAGCCCTTTCATAACCCAACAACTGATTAAACAGCGAAGACTTTCCACTATTGGGTGGGCCAAGCAGTAAAATCCGATTTGAGCCCAACTGAGGTCTGATGGATTCGTAGTTTCGAACGAGTCGAGCCAGCTCGTCAGATATCTGCTCTATTTTTTGCAAGCTCGCCTCTGGACTCCATTGCCCGATCTCCTCCTCTGAAAAATCGAGGCTGGCCTCTAAGTTTAATCTCAAATCTAATAGTTTTTTCCGAATCTCGTTTAAAACATCGTTAAAGTCAGGGCTCAAGGCTCGAATCCCCAATCGAGCGACGACAGCACTTCGAGAGTTAATGCTCAAGTCCAAGGCTTCTAGCTGCTGCAGGCTCATTTTCCCGAAAGAAACCGCCCTTCGACTGAACTCTCCTGGCTCCGCCAACCTTGTTCCACGTGAAACAAAATGTTGAACAATCGCCTCTAAAATCTGAGGATTTCCATGGCAGCTTAACTCCACCATGTCTTCGCCAGTAAAGGACCTGGGAGCCTTATAGAAACAAATCAGGCTTTGATCCAAAACCCGAGCCTTTTCATCATGAATAAATCTCAAAACAGGCTTTCGATCTTCTAGGCCAAGTTGGGGCTTTAAGGACTGCTCTACTAAAGTCTTCGCATTCGGCCCTGAAAGCCTAATCAGACCAAGTGCCGCTCGACCGCGAGGAGTAGAGATTGCGATAATCGTATCATGCTCGGCCATTGGCTTGCTGAAGCTCCCGCTGGTTTTGGGGAAGCAGATAAGAGAGTTTCTTATTTAAATACACTTGTTGCAGAATTGAAAGAAACGCATTCACCAAGAAATACAAGGTCAATCCAGATGGTAAAAATATCATGACCGCTCCAAAAATGAACGGCATCCACTTGAACATCGCCTTTTGAATCCGCACCGCCTCATTTTCTTCTCCGGTAGATGGCATCGGAGTAAGTTTCTGCTGAAAATACATCAGAGCCGTCATCAAAACCGGGGTTACAAAATAGGGGTCATGCTGAGACAAATCGGTGATCCATCCAAAGAAAGGCTGCTGCCGCATTTCTATCGATGTGAAAAAAACCCGATAAAGTGCGAAGAAAACTGGCATCTGAATCAGCATGGGAAGACATCCGCCAACGGGATTTACTTTCTCAGTTCGATAAAGCGCCATCATCTCTGCCTGCATTCTCTGCGGGTTCGATTTAAATTTTTCTCGAATTTCTTTCATCTTGGGTTGAACCAAACTTAGTTTTTTCATCGAGACAGCGGCTTTATAGGAAAGGGGAAACAATACGAGCTTCACTAAAAGCGTAAGTAAAAAAATTCCAACTCCGTAATTCGGAATAATGTCGTGAAAGAAGCGAAGAATCGCGAGTAAGAGTCTTGAAATTGGTCCAATCCAATTTCCATAATCAATAACCCGATCTAACTCATTACCCGCTTTTTCAAGCTCACTGATTTCTTTTGGCCCTAGATAAAAAAGAGTCTGACTTGATCTCTTTTCTGAAGGGGGTACCTGAATGTTTTTTAATTGAAGCGCCTCTTCAAAAACATTGGCCTGAATTTTTTCTAATTTGAAAGATTGAATCCACTCGGGGATGACCCCAAAAAAGAAATACTTCGAACTAAATCCCGCCCAAGAGATCGCATCTTGTGATTGATTCGACTGAGTGACGGACGCCAAAAGTTCCTGATCTAAGCTTCCGTCGGCAAACCAAACTGCTTGCTCGAAATCAGCCTGAGGTTGAATAAGCCGCTCTAAAAACCCAGGGCTCTCTTTGACGGAATACTCTCGCAACAAGCGAACTCCCTGACTAAGATCATAATTTTTTGTTCCAGAATTATTAAATTCATCAACTATTTCAAGGATATAGCTGTTTTGTCGCAGAGAAATGCTTCGTTTAATCTCTAAGGATTCCATCTTGGCAAAAATTTCGATCGCATTGTCTTTTTTAGAAACCGAAGACCACGTGATCGGCTTATCGTTCACCAATATCCATTGACGATTGAAGCCTTGGGTATTTTTGAAGTTCCAGTTCATGGGCACTTCATCGGCTGGGGTTTCAAAATATTTTTTTAACAGAAGACTTTGAACCTCTCCGGTTGCAGCCATCTCCAATCGTAAAAGTTCATTCTCAAGAACTTCAATACTCAAAGGCTTTTGTTCAGCCTGAATGGCCTCAGCCTGACGCGCCGCGTTAACTGCGCGAGTCGGGGCTTCTGATCTTTTTTCTTCTGACTGGGCGCTTTCTGTGGCGGGTGATTCCACGGGAGGCTGTGGACTGAAAAAATAAAAATAAATCAGAACAATAAGGGCAATGGCAGTCGCTGTTCTAAAGTCCACTCTCTAAATCCTTTCAATAAAAGCTCTTCCCCCAAGGAGAGCAATTCCACAATCTCAGAAAAATCTTTCCACAGGCATGATGCAGCTTTGGATTGTTTTGAAGCTCCATCAATGCAAACTCCGAGCAACTGATTGGAAATTTGCACTGACATGCTGCGCCATGAGAGCGAAGAAGCCATTGCCATACCGGAGATATCCACCGATAAAATTTCAGCATTCTTAAAAGAAAGCCTTTCAAGTAGCTCATTTTTTCCCTCGAAAGTAATTTTTCAAAACCTCTAATGATTGAACAAGGTTTTGATAAGTCAAATTCTTAGGAGCTTTTGTTAAACGCACGATAATGTCTCCCAAAAACTCGTTTTGATTTAGTCGAAAATACTCTCTTAGACAACGCTTGATTCGATTTCTTCTGACAGCTTGGCGAACCACTTTTTTTGGAACGCTAATGCCAAGTCGGGCTGGTGCATTCGTTGGTCGAAAATAAATCGTAAAGTCTTTGCGTCGCAAAGCAAATCCACGAGAGGCGTCTCTGGCGTCTTGAAAAACCGCTTCAAAATCAGATTTTTTTAAAAGCCTTGATGAGCGACTAAATTTCAAAATGAATTGTTTTATTTTTCAATCGCACCGACGGCGAGGCGATGTCGCCCCTTCGCTCGACGATCATTTAAAACTCTTCGTCCGCCTGGTGTTGCCATTCGAGCACGAAACCCGTGCTTTTTAACGCGTTTTCTTTTCTTTGGTTGGTAAGTTCGTTTCATAAAAACCTTTCGAGACTTCAATACTCCTCGTATTTTCTGTCAAGAAGCCTTGTCTAAAAAAGCTTTGACCTCTTCACAGAAAAGCTCGTTAACATTCCATATCTGGGTTAATAAGCATGGAACTTGTCATATGATAGCTCAAGAAGAACCTCAAGCTTCATCCTCTGAATTCATCTCTTCTGAGATGAAAGACTGCTGGGATCGAACTTTAAAGGCAATCGAAAGTCTTGTAAGACCCCAATATTTTCAATCATTTATCCTTACTATTCGTCTCGTGCGATCAAAAGAAAACACTCTTGTTTTGGGTTTTTCTGACCGATTTTCTCGGGATTGGGTTCACGACCATTATTCGACTTTGATTCAAGAAAAATTCGATGAAGAGAGTGATAAGAAGTTTCAACTCGAATTTCTAGTTGAATCCAAAAGACCCGCGCCTGTTTCAACTCGTCCCGCTCGACAGCCGATGCTTCCAGCTTCTCTATCTCAGCGACCTACGCCCTCCACTCGTTCAAAGGCCGGATCTTCTCTCTCAGCGGAAACGGTTTTGAATGGAAAATACGGTTTTGAAACTTATGTGGTTGGAACGAGCAATCAGTTCGCTCACGCGGCTAGCTTCACGGTGGCTGAAGCTCCCGGCAAACACTACAATCCGCTTTTTCTCTACGGAGATGTGGGCTTGGGCAAGACGCATTTATTGAATGCGATTGGTCTAAAGATTCATGAAAAGTTTCCGCAACTTCGCGTGCACTATACCACTTTTGAAAAATTCACGAATCACATGATTGAAAGTATTCGAATCGAGAAAATGGAAGAATTCCGAGATCGATATCGAAGAAATTGTGACGTGCTGATTATCGACGATATTCAATTTATCTCAGGAAAAGAGAGAACTCAGGAAGAGTTTTTCCACACATTTAATGCTCTCTATGAGCATCAAAAACAAATTGTTTTATCCTCTGATCGAGCCCCTAAAGACATTCAAGGTCTCGAAGATCGACTAAGAAGTCGGTTCGAAATGGGTTTGATTGTAGATATTCAGCCGCCTGAAATTGAAACTCGAGTCGCTATCGTTTCAAAGAAAGCTGAATCTGATTCCATCAAGCTTCCAGAAGAGGTTGCCTTTTATCTCGCGAAAATTTTTAAATCGAATATTCGTGAATTAGAGGGTGCTTTGTTAAAACTAAGCGCTTTTGCTTCTCTCTCTGGTTCTGAGATTTCTTTGGAGTTAGCAAAACAGGTTCTTAAGCCAGAACATCAATTTGACTCCTCTGTTTATAAAGATCCTGAAGAAATTATGAAATTGGTGGCAAGGCAGTTTAGTTTATCTCTCGCCGATTTAAAGTCTGATAAACGAAATCGTGAGTTATCAACACCTCGTCAACTTGCCATGTATCTTTGTCGTAAGTTTTCCAATTTATCTTTGCCTGATATCGGAACTCTTTTTGGTGGAAAAAACCACACTACCGTTCTTCATGCTGTGCGACGAATGGGTCGACTCCAATCGACCGATCCCTTGCTTCGCGAAAGCCTCGCCAAAATCGAATCCGAAATCAGAGACCTAGAATCCTTGTAACAAAAATTACAGTGCTTACCTGTGCATAACTTTAATGACGCAGTGCTTACTTATGCACAGAAAATCCGCTTTACACACAGCTTATGCACAGACTTATGCACAGGTCTGTGGATTTTAAGCGCTTGATTTTGCTTAGTTTTTTTAAAAACAATGGAGTTATGCACAGATTGACTTAAATGTCGCGTCATAAAGTTCGTAAAACTGCTGTCTTTATCGAGTTATTCACAGGGAAACATGCACAGTGTGGATAACTTTTTTAAGCTGTGAATAAAAGCTGTGAAAAGACTGTGGATTCTGTGTGTTTCTCGAAAAAGTTGTGGATTGTTTTTTTACTTATACACAGAAGCCGAGCTTTCATGCACAGGCTAAAAGTCATAAAACATAATAAATTTAATAACTTATTGGGTTTTCCACAGGATTTTGCCCCCTACTATTATGATAGTTTAATTTTTTTATTTTTCTTTTAAAGAAGGCTGTGGATTTTCAAGGGAGAGATGTTTATCAATAGTGACAAGGAAAATGGGCCTGTAGCTCAGCTGGGAGAGCGCTACAATGGCATTGTAGAGGTCGTCGGTTCGATCCCGATCAGGTCCAGATTGCGTATTTTGGGGTAAAGAGAGGTTTTTTCAAGCAGAAAAAGCAGTTTACAAATTAAAGAGCTAAAGATTAGCTCTTTAAGGCTAAAGAATTATGACGGGAAAGGAACTTGCAGGTTTTGAGATTGATCGAGAAGTGCTTTTAAAAGCTCTTCAACGAGTTCAATCAGTGGTCGATCGAAAAAATACGATCCCGATCTTAAGTCATCTATTGATTGAAATCGGTAAATCCGACTTAACCATTTCAGCTACTGATCTCGAAGTTGGAATAAGACTTCAGATTCCCGCAAAAATAATCAAATCTGGAAGAGTCGCCGTTCCAGCCAAAAGTTTATATGAAATTGTAAGAGAGCTTCCTTCAGAAAGTTCCATTAGAATTCAGATTTTTGAAAACTTTTGGGTAGAACTTTTTGCAGGCAAAAGTCTTTTTAAGCTTGTTGGCCAAGATAGTGATGAGTTTCCTCAGCTACCTCAGGTGGATGAAGGTAAATCTTTTAAATTAGGAAGCTCAAAGTTTGCCGAAATGATTGATCATACGATTTTTGCAGTTTCAAACGACCAGACTCGTTATGATCTCAGTGGAGTTTTTTTAGAGCAGCTTAAATCACAAGGAAATGTCTATCTGCGAATGGTGGCAACCGACGGACATCGTTTGTCGATGATGGATCAAGAAGTTGAAGGCTTAAAAGATATTCATTTAGAACAAGGCGTGATTTTACCACGCAAAGGTCTCAGTGAATTGAGACGATTACTGGGCGAAGAAGATTCTTTTCACTGCTGCTTAATGGATAATAATGCAATTTTCTGGAATTCAACGAAGCAGGTTCAGCTCTTTATGAGACTTCTAGATGGCGAATTTCCAGATTATACTCCAGTGATTCCTAAAAATAATGATAAGAGAGTTGTCGTTCGAAGAGATCAGTTATTGAATTCTCTAAAACGAATTAGTGTTTTATCTCAAGAACACTCCAGATCTGTAAAATTTCAATTTCATAAAGATAAACTTCAACTTTTTTCAAGCAATCCTAAATTAGGAGAAGCCAAAGAAGATGTAGATATCGAGTATTCTGGTGAAGTTTTAGAGATTGGATTCAATGCAGGATACTTTATCGACATTCTGAACGCTTTGGACGATCAAGAAAATATCGTTATGGAAATGACAGATATTCTCTCTCCGAGTCTGGTGAAGGGGAGTAAAATGGATGGATCGCTGAATATTGTCATGCCTATGCAATTAGGCTCAGAAGTTTCTTAAGAGGGAGCGCGGGAATTGCGCCTTCAATCATTAAAAATTACTCAATTTAGAAAATTCGATCGCTATGAGGTAGATAACTTTCATCCCCAACTCAATGTGATTGTGGGTAAAAATGCACAGGGAAAGACAACTCTCTTAGAAGCGATTTCAATTATTTCTCAACTCAAAAGCTTTAGAACAGCAAGTGGCCAAGATTTCGTGAAAGTTGGGCGAAATGAAGCAGCCATACAAGCTCTTATGAGTGAACCGACTTTTAATCAGATTTTGATTTCCTTGGAAGGACGTCGAAAAAGTATACGAGTAGATGATAAAAAAGTTTTAAGTAGAGCTAAGTATGATTTTTTAGGCTCAGCAATTTCATTTGTACCAGATGATCTTTATTTGATCAAAGGTGGGCCAGAGGCCAGAAGAAATTTTTTCGATGATCTTTGTCTCAGTGTTTCCAGCTCACATGATATTGTTTTTCAACAATTTCAGAAAATTCTGAAGCAGAGAAATAAACTCATCAAGGAGATTCGAGAGGGACGAGCGAGTCTTCAGCATTTAAGTCTTTGGACAGATCAATTCATCGAAGTGAGTCTCAAAGTTTATTCGATTCGGGCAGAAACGCTCGAAAAATGTGCTCTCATTTTGCCGAGAATTTATGAACAGCTTTTTGGAGTGAAAGAAGACCTAAAAATATCCTACTTAACTGGCTTTGAAAGAAACCCACCAAGCTTTGATGAAATGGCTCAGCGAATCGGTCGTCTCGGCCAGGTTGAAATTGCGGCTGGCTATAGTCTTGTCGGGCCTCATCGGGATGATTATTCGTTTCAGCTTCAATCAAAAGAGGCTAGAGCCTTTGGAAGTCAGGGACAGATTAGGGGAATTGTCATTGCTCTAAAAGTCGCTCAAATGGAACTCGCTTCGCATACTAAACTGGGGCCACCCATTTTGCTTTTAGATGATATCATCTCTGAGCTAGATGACGAAAGAGTGATGAGTTTGGTGAACTATTTGGCGCAATATCAGGGGCAACTTTTCGTCACGACGGCTGAAATTTCGAAGCTTAAAACCCTTCATCAAAAGTTCCCTAGTTTTAAGCTGATTGAGCTTCAAGAACAGGTCCAAAGACCTCTAGAAAGCCCTCTAAATTTAAGCTGACAGCTTGCTCTTCTTGCACCCTAACGCTAGGCTCATTTCTCAATATGACGAATAGTTCAACCTCTTCTTATGGCGCTAGTGATATTAAAGTTTTAGAGGGGCTCGAGGCCGTTCGAAAACGACCTGGAATGTATATCGGCTCCACTGGTCCAAATGGTCTTCATCATTTGGTTTATGAAATCATGGACAATTCCATTGATGAAGCCATGGCTGGTTTTTGTGACACAATTCATGTGACCGTTCACAAAGACAACTCTGTCACGATCGAAGACAACGGACGCGGAATTCCCACCGGACCTCATCCCACCATGAAGGGCAAAGATGCGGCCGAGGTGGTTATGACTGTATTGCATGCCGGAGGAAAATTCCAAGAGGGTGCTTATAAAGTTTCGGGTGGTTTGCATGGAGTGGGCGTCTCAGTGGTGAACGCTCTTTCGAGTAAGTTGATTTTAAAAATTCAGCGCGAAGGCAAAGTTTTTGAACAGACCTATTCAAGGGGTAAGCCCTTAACGGGAGTCGAGGTCACAGGAGAGACGAGTTTAAGAGGAACGTCGGTTCATTTTTGGCCCGACGAAGAAATTTTTGAAACCACTGAATTTAGCTACGACACTTTAACCACTCGTTTTCGAGAATTGGCGTTCCTAAACACGGGAGTGAAAATTATTTTCGAAGATGAAAGAAACAATAAGAAGAACGAATTTGTTTATGAGGGAGGTCTCAAATCTTTTGTTGAGCATCTCAATAAAAAAAATCAGGCAATTCATGACATCATTTATTTTTCTACGACCAAAGACAAAATCATTTGTGATGTCGCTATTCAATACAACACTTCTTATACGGAAACCGTTTTTAGTTACTGTAACAATATTAACACCCATGAGGGAGGCACTCATCTTTTAGGATTCAGAACAGCACTCACTCGAGTGATTACTTCTTATGCGGCGGCTCATGACATGCTGAAAGGTTCGAAGTTTACTTTGTCGGGTGAGGATTGTCGTGAAGGCTTGTGTGCTGTGATTTCAATTAAGATTCCAGAGCCTCAATTTGAAGGACAAACAAAAACGAAACTAGGAAACTCTGAGGTCAAAGGCGTTGTTCAGAGTCTAGTGTTTGAAAATCTAAAATACTTTTTAGATGAGAATCCTGGGGCGGCTAAAAAAATTGTTCAAAAAATTATAGATTCGGCACGCGCGAGAGACGCTGCCAAACGCGCCCATGATTTGGCGAGAAGAAAAACAGCTCTCGACTTTCAGGGACTGCCAGGAAAATTAGCAGACTGTCAGGAGAGAGACGCAAAACTTTGTGAAATTTATATCGTTGAGGGAGATTCGGCCGGAGGTTCGGCCAAGATGGGCCGAAATCGACAATACCAAGCAATCTTGCCACTTAAGGGTAAGATCTTGAATGTCGAACGATCTCGACTCGATAAAATTTTAAATCATGAAGATATAAAAACAATCATCACGGCTCTTGGTTGTGGGTTTACGGAATCAGATTTTGATATTGAAAAACTTCGCTATCACAAAATTATTTTGATGACTGATGCTGATCATGATGGATCGCATATTAGAACTTTGCTTCTCACATTCTTTTATCGAAAAATGCCCGACCTGGTAGAGAAAGGGCATCTGTTCATTGCTCAACCGCCGCTTTATAAAGTGAGAAAGAATAAAAAAGACACCTACTTTAAAGATGAAGATTCGATGTCGAATTATCTTTTAGATGAGGGAATCGCAAACATTGAATTAAAATCCGGAAAAAATGCAATCAAAGGCGAGGAGTTAAAATCTTTAGCGAAAAAAGCCCAGCAATTTAGTCACAGTGTGTTTCGATTGAATCAAGATTTTGATGAAGAGTTTTTGTCTTACTCTTTAATGAAAATAGCCCCTGCGACCGATGCATTTGCAGATTCGAAAATTTGGTCTTCGATTGAAAAAGATCTCAATGAAGAGTTTTTAAATAAGAACTATAAAATCATCGTCGAAAAAGATCGTGTAAAGGTTAAAACTTTAGAGGCGGGCTATGAAAGAGAGTTTGAAATGTCGGCTGAAGCTCTTCAAGATGGAGTGCTTGTGCGTGCTTTTCAACAGGCACAAGAGCTTTCGTCGTTCGTTCAATTTCCAGCAAAGCTTGTGGGCTCTGATTCAGAGACGAGAATTTTCTCCGCAAGACAACTCTTTCAACAGATTAGAGCTCGAGGAGAAAAAGGTGTTTATATTCAGCGCTACAAAGGTCTCGGTGAAATGAATCCCGATCAGCTTTGGGAGACAACGATGAACCCCGAAAAGAGAACCTTACTTCAAGTCTCGATTGATGATGCGGTTCAAGCAAACGAATTATTTTCGACGCTCATGGGTGATGAAGTCGAAGATCGAAGAGAGTTCATTGAAGAAAATGCACTTAAAGTAAGAAATTTGGATATTTAAGTTATGGCTGATTTACAAGAAAAAGGTATTGCTGGAATCACAATCGAAGAAGAGATGAGAAATTCTTATCTCGATTATGCGATGAGCGTGATCATTGGTCGTGCGATTCCGGATGTGAGAGATGGTCTTAAGCCCGTTCATCGGAGAATTCTCTATGCCATGTTTCGAGAGGGTTTGCTCTCCTCGAAAAGATTTTCTAAGAGCGCAGGGGTAGTTGGAGAGGTCTTAAAAAAATATCACCCCCACGGGGATATGGCAGTTTATGATGCGATGGTTCGATTGGCTCAGGATTGGAACCTTCGGTATCCGCTTGTCGAGGGCCAAGGAAATTTTGGATCGATCGATGGAGATAGTGCAGCAGCCTATCGTTACACAGAAGCTCGACTTCAAAAGTTTGCCGAAGAATTTCTAAATGAGATTGATCAAGAGACGGTTGATTTTCAAACTAACTATGATGGCTCGACAACGGAGCCGGTTATTCTTCCTACAAGCGTTCCTAGTTTGTTGATCAATGGCACGACAGGTATTGCGGTCGGGATGGCGACTAATATTCCGCCCCATAATTTGGGCGAAGTTTTAGACGCGACGATTGCGCTCATTGATAATCCAGATTTAACAGTCAGAGAGTTAATGAAATATGTTCCAGGCCCCGACTTTCCCACAGGTGGTGTGATTTGTGGCGTCGAAGGAATTGTTAAAGCCTATGAGACTGGTCGTGGCTCAGTGACGATGCGAGGTGTAGCAAGCATTGAGGAAAATGGTTCTCGCGAGAGAATTATCATCACTGAGATTCCATATCAGGTGAATAAAACCACTCTTTTAAATCAGATTGCCGATCTTGTGAGATCGAAAAAAGTAGAAGGGATTAGCGATCTTAGAGATGAGAGTAACAGAGAGGGAATTCGAGTTGTTGTTGAGCTTAAACGTGAGGCACCAGCCGACATCATTCTTAATCAACTCTATCGGCACACGCTGTTGCAGGACAATTTTGGAGTCATTAGTCTAGCGATTCAAAATAAGCGCCCGAAAATTTTTAATTTAAAAGAGCTCTTAGAATCATTTATCGCTCATCGAAGAGAAGTCATCGTTCGACGCTCGGTCTTTGAGCTTCGAAAAGCTCAAATGCGCGCTCACATTCTTCACGGTTACGAGAAGGCGCTCGATCAAATCGATGCGGTGATCGAGTTGATTCGTGCCTCTCAAACGCCTGAAGAAGCTCGCGTTGGATTGATGAAAAATTTTGAGTTCAGTATTGAACAGGCCAATGCGATTTTAGAAATGCGTCTGCAAAGACTTACTGGTCTTGAGAGAGAGAAGATTAGAGCTGAACTCAAAGAACTCGATAAGCTGATTGGAAATCTTAAAGAGCTTTTAGGCTCTCGAGAGAAGCTCTTAAAATTGATTCGAGAAGAAACCCTAGCGGTCAAAGATAAATTTGCAGATGAAAGAAGAACGAGAATCACTGGAGCTGTCGAAAGCTTTTCTGTTGAAGATTTGATCGCTGAAGAAGAAATGGTGATTAGTATTTCTCAAGCTGGGTATATCAAGAGAAATTCATCTGACACTTATCGCGCTCAAAGACGAGGCGGTTCTGGCAAAATCGGAATGGGCATGAAAGACGACGATTTTGTGAGAAGTATTTTTGTCGCTTCAACTCACTCGTATCTTCTTCTATTCACAGATCGAGGACGACTTCTTTGGTTGAAAGTTCATGAGATTCCTGAGGCGGGTCGAACGGCGAAGGGGCGACCACTCGTTAATTTAGTGAAACTAGCGCCAGACGAGAAAGTTTGTGGAATCTTGCCAGTTAGAAAATTTGAAGAAGGCAAGTATGTCGTGATGGTGACCGAGAAAGGTGTGATTAAGAAAACCGATCTCAAGCATTTTTCTAACCCACGAGCTTCTGGAATTATAGCGATTCAATTTGCAGCCAATGATCGATTGGTGGGTGCAGTGATGACGGATGGATCAAATGATCTTTTGATCTGCTCAAAAGAAGGTATGAGTATTCGCTTCGCTGAGGCCGATGTTCGAGCGATGGGGCGAACAGCCCGCGGGGTGAGAGGCATCGACCTTGAGGGATCAGACAGCGTGGTGAGTCTTGATGTTGTGAATCCAGATGCGCAACTTTTAAGCGTGAGTGAGTTTGGATATGGCAAGAGAACAGATGCGTCTGAGTATCGGGTTCAAAGTCGGGGCGGAAAAGGCATCATTACAATCAAAACAACTGATCGAAATGGTTTCGTCATCGCCGCTCTTCAAGTCACCGAGTCCGATGAAGTGATGATCATGACAACGGGTGGAAAACTGATTCGAATGAAAGTGAAAGAAATTTCAGTGATTGGACGAAACACGCAAGGAATGAGACTGATCACATTAGATGAAGATGAGAAAGTTTCATCCGTTGCTCGAGTGGCCACAGAAGAAGATGGTGCTGTGGAGCCAAAAGCTCTAGAAACAACAGACGCTCAAGATGACTCCCAAGATTCATAAGCTTTGTTTTCTAATCGGTTTTTCGATGGGCCTAATCGCCTGTAGCTCGGAGTCAGAGCGCTTTGTTCGAAAAGCTGACTCAGAAGCGATTAAGCAAAACAGTCAGCTTGCGAAGTATCTTTATGGTCAAGTGATTGAAAAGCACAAATCAAAAGATGATGTTCGTTACCGAGCCTTAAGGGGCTTGGCTGAAGTTTCAATGTCTCAGCTCTTTGATTATCGAACCGCGCTTAAAGCCATGGAAACAATTTTTGATGAGTACAAACAGGTCACAGCCTATGAGCTTGATGTTCGAAGTCTTCGTTTAAAGGCGGCTCGAATCTATCGCCAAAATTTAGATCAACCTGACAAGGCGCTAGATGTTTTGAGTCAGCTTATGATCGCTGAAAATCAAACTCTCGAAGAGAGTCGAGAAATTGGCCACACCTATTTAGCGCTTGGAGATTACGAGCAGGCTCGCGCTTGGTATTTAAAATCTTGGAATGCATCGTTGGATCGGAAAAATTGTGACAATCTGAAAAGTCTTCAGCTTGATATGATGCAGGTTTATTCTCTTCGCGACATGTGCGATGAGGTTTTGCAGTGGTCGCAGGTAGATTTTCCAGAAAAGTGTGTTCCCGATGAGATCTCGGTCGCGATTGAAAGAGCTCACTGTTTTGAGCTTTCAGGCGAGGTCACCAAAGCACTAGAGATTTATGAGGAGTTGATTAAACAACAACCGAAGAATGCAAGAGCCCACTTTTTTTTAGAGAATCTAAAGCGGCGCCAGAAGGAAAAGCAAACGAAGTGATCTCTTTAAAATCATCGAATGAGTTTATGGAAAGAGCGATGAAGATTTTGCCTGGAGGTGTGAATTCACCTGTGCGCTCTTTTCGATCGGTGGGAGGGCGACCCTTTGTTGCTTTGAAAGGTGAGGGCGCGCATATTTTTGATATCGATGGCAACTCCTATATCGATTTGGTGGGATCTTGGGGGCCCTTGATTTTGGGACACCGAGAGCCTCGAGTTTTAAAAGCCATCGAGGAGGCTTTGCAAAATGGCTTAAGCTTTGGAATCACAAGTGAGCCCGAGGTGCTCTTGGCAGAGAAGATTTCGTCGGCGGTTCCTAGCATGGAAATGCTTCGACTGGTGAGTTCAGGAACAGAGGCCTGTATGAGCGTGATTCGTTTAGCGAGGGGATATACGAAGCGCCGTTTGATTTTGAAATTTGACGGCCATTATCATGGTCACGCCGATTCTTTTTTAATCTCCGCAGGAAGTGGTGTCGCCACTTTGGGTCTTGAAGATTTAAAAAATCAAAATCTTGAGACGATTGTTCTCCCCTTCAATAATGTCGAGGCGCTTCAGGAGTGTTTTGAAACTTATGGGGATCATTTAGCGGGGGTGATTTTAGAAGTCGTCACTGGAAATATGGGCGTGGTTTTACCTGACCCTGAATTTTTAAAAGAGCTTAGACGGCTATGTTCTGCTTCGGGTGCGCTTTTAATTTTTGATGAAGTGATGACGGGCTTTCGCTTGTCGTGGCAAGGCGCTCAGGGGATCTATGCGATCACTCCGGACTTATCTTGCTTCGGAAAAATTATTGGTGGGGGCATGCCGGTTGGCGCCTATGGTGGAAAGCGAGAGATCATGTCGCATATTGCACCCTTGGGTTCTGTCTATCAGGCCGGCACATTATCTGGAAATCCAGTGGCCTGCTCGGCGGGACTTCGCACGCTGGAAGTGATTGAAGAGGGTGGAGCGACTTTTTATCAAAAATTAGACTCGATGACAGCTCAATGGGCCAGCGAGCTAAAGGCTCATATCCAGCATCGATCTCTGCCCGTAAGTGTCGTTCAAATTGGTAGTATGTTGAGTGTTTTCTTTCGAGAACAAGCGCCGCGTAATTTTCAAGAGGCCAAAGATAGCGATATTGAAAGATTTAATAAGTTCTTTTGGGCCCTCATGAATCGAGGAGTTTACTTTCCGCCGAGCGCCTTTGAGTCTTGTTTTGTTTCGATTGCTCATGAAGAGGTTTTAGAGCCCCTCATGGAGGCGAGTTTGAAAGCCCTAGATGAAGTTTTTTAGGTTCATTTTTTTTACTGAAAAGAGAAGAGAAGAATGTCGCCGCAGCTAAAACAACTATGGGTCATGGCATTGGCGGCTTCTCAACTTGGTTTTATCGTGGCGGGGGGCCTTTTGGCAGGTCTTTGGGCCGACGCCTATTTTGGAACGAGCCCTTGGCTAGCATTTTTGGGACTGATTTCAGGCTTTGCGACTGGAGTCAGGATTCTGATCATGCTAGTTCGCTTAGAACGGGCATCGAGAGACAAAAAATGAAATCCAAAAAACAGACCATTACCAGTAGCTTAAAGATTTCCGTCTTTCTTTTTTTAGTGGGAATTGTGGCCTCTTTGCTATTTCTGGGAGGAGATTTTAGTCTCTGGTTTGGGATTGGTGGAGGCATTGGCCTTTTAAATTTCATGTTAGGGGCCGTTTTCGTTCGTTATGGACTTAAAAACCTTAAAAGATCCGGCGTTTTTTTATCTTTTTTGCTCATCAAGAGTTTAGCCTTCGTGGGTATCGTGGCTTTTGTTTTGATGATCTCGAAGCCCGCACTTTTGGCCTTTACCTTAGGAATTAGCCTCGTTATTTTTGGACCAGTGATTTGGGCTTTATGGGAAAGCCGAAAATATTTGAAAGTAGTTAGAAAAAACCAACATGGCATCTAAAGTTTCAATTTATGATTTAGCTTCTGTTCCTTCAGATTTCAAACATGTGGCGGGAGCTGCAGTTGCAGGTGCTCTAATCATCGGTGTGGGTCTCATTGTAAAAAGCAGATTGAGCCGCGCCCAGGAAGATGTTTTGCCCGCCGGAAAGTGGACCTTGCTCAATTCAGCAATTGAGTTGGTGAAAATTTTTAGGTCTCTGGTTCAAGGAATGATAGGCCCGCACTCCGAAACTTATGTTCCGCTTGTTTTCACGACATTTATTTTTATTTTAATTTCAAACCTTTCGGGGATGGTTCCAGGTCTTTTGTCTCCGACAGAAAACATCAATAACAATTTCGCGATCGCCATCTTTATTTTTGTTACTTATCAGATTCTAGGGTTTAAAGAGCACGGCTTTGGCTATCTAAAGCAATTTACGGGCGGACTTCCCACGCCAGGCTTTGGTTTGATGATGACAATTATTTTAGGTTTTATCGCAAGTCTAGTATTGGTGATTGAGCTGATTGGGCATGTGGTTCGACCCTTCTCTTTGAGTCTTCGTTTGTGGGGAACAATTAACGGAGATCATCAGCTCATGGCGGTGTTCTCAGGATTGATTCCTCTTTTTATTCCCATCTTGGCGATGTGCTTAGGATTATTGGTGAGTGTCGTGCAGGCCTTAGTTTTTTCATTATTGTCGACGGTTTATATTAAGCTGGCGGTATCGCACGACCATTAATGAGAGAGTTAAATAATAACCCATCAAACATGATATAAGAGGAGAACAAAAATCATGAGATTAGTCGCAAAAATATTTTCAATGCTAGGAATTTTGGTCGTAGCTGGAGCAGGTGCTGTATTTGCTGAAGAGGCTGCTGCTGGAATGTCAGCATCAGGTGTAGAGATTGCTAAGTGGTTAGCACTAAGTTCTCCTATTGCGTTAGGAATTGCAGCCTTGGGTTGCGGTTTAGCACAAGGAAAAATGGTTGCAGGGGCGATGGAGGGAATTTCAAGAAATCCCCAAGCCGCTAAAGATATGTTTGTTCCAATGATTCTTGGGCTTGCATTCATCGAGGCGTTGACGATCTACGCTTTGATCTTTGTTTTCATTTTCAAAGCAGCGATTCCTTTCTAAGCAAAAAGAGAAGGAATGATTTTTGATAAAAGGGGCTCAGAAATTGAGCCCCTTTTATTTTTTGAGAACTTCTTTTAGATAGAGGCCAGTTTTTGATTTAGAAACTTTGGAAACTTGTTCTGGAGTTCCAGCCGCCATTATCTTGCCGCCCTTAAGCCCACCGAGTGGCCCAAGATCAATGACGTAATCTGCCGACTTGATGACATCTAAATGATGTTCAATCATCACAACGGTGTTTCCCTTATCGACGAGATCGTGACACAGCTTTAGCAGTAATTCGATGTCAACTAGGTGTAAGCCAGTGGTGGGTTCATCTAGAATATAAAGAATGGCATCATTTTGAGATTTCGAAAGCTCTTTTGAGAGCTTCACTCTTTGAGCTTCTCCCCCAGAAAGACTCGTGGCCTGCTGACCAAGTTTTAAATATCCGAGACCGACATCAAGCATGACTTTTATCTTTGAAGCGATCCGCGGGACATTTTCAAAAAATTGATGCGCTTCTTCAAAACTCATTTCTAAAACATCATTGATGTTTTTGCCTTTGTATTCGCAAGATAGCGTCTGAGTGTTGTAGCGGCGACCATAACAAGTTTCGCATGGGATACTTACATCGGCGAGAAAATGCATTTCAACTTTGACCTGTCCGGCGCCTTCACAGTTTTCACATCGCCCACCCTTGGTATTAAAGCTGAAGCGAGAAGCCTTAAAGCCTCTTCGGCGAGCTTCTGGTGTTTCGGCAAAAAGCTCTCGGATCGCCGTAAAAATTCCCACATAAGTGGCGGGATTACTTCGTGGGGTTCTGCCGATAGGAGATTGAGTCACTCGAATCACTCTCGAAATTTCTTGATCTGTGGATATCTTTTCACAGTGAATGGGTTTTGAGTGCGTCATGCTTGGAGTCAGCACATCGAGAACGAGGCTCGACTTGCCACTTCCAGAAACTCCCGTCACGACATTGAGGCATCCGATTTTAAACTCTACATTGAGATTTTTAAGATTATGAATGGATGCTCCTTCAATATGAATTCCGAGCTTCGATCGACGGCGAGTTTTTGGAACTAAAATTTTTCTCTTTCCCGTAATAAACTCTGCAGTGACACCAGTTTTTAAAGCCGAGGGCTCATTCGCATCAACCACATAGCCGCCGTGTCGCCCCGCTTTTGGTCCGAGATCGACCACCCAATCGGCAGCTAACATGGTATCAATATCGTGCTCCACGACGATGACAGTATTTCTTTTTTGCTGAAGACTTCGAAGTGACTCAATGAGTTTTTCATTGTCGACTTGATGAAGACCAATGCTGGGCTCATCAAGAATATATAAGACACCTGTGAGCTGAACACCCATTTGTGTCGCGAGGCGAACGCGCTGTTCTTCACCACCACTAAGAGTTTTTGCGAGACGTGATAACTGAAGATAATCAAGACCAACTCGATTCAGAAACTCGAGCCTTGCCTCTATTTCTTCAAGAATCTTTTTTGAGATGAGCGCTCTGTTTCCATCGAGCTTAATGCTTTTGACAAAAGAGAGAGCCTCGGAGATTGAAAGGTTCGTAAACTCCGAGATATTTTTCTTTTGCACGTAAACACTTAAACTCTCGGGCTTTAATCTTTGGCCGTCACATTTTCTGCAAACAATATATTCTTCGTCTTCATCGTTCTCTTCATCTTCAGAGACTATTTCTTCGTAGCCCAGACCCCGACAGTCTGGGCAAGCGCCTAGCGGTGAATTAAACGAAAAGAGCCGGGGTGAAATCTCGGGAAAACTAAATGAACAAGTAGGACAACTGTAACTCTGTGAAAAGTGCGTGGCAGATTTCTTATCTAAATTTTCAATGACAATGCTGCCGCTTCCGATTTGACTCGCCTTTTCGACGGCCTCATATAAGCGCTCAAAAGTTTTTTCGTTAAGAATAAGACGATCTAAAAAAATCTCAATATTGTGTGGTTTATTTTTTTCAAGCTTCATTCCTAGCTCTAAATGAATCTCATTGCCGTCGATTCGAGCTCTCACAAATCCTTCGCGAACCATTTGATTGATTTCTTTCGCAAACTCCCCCTTTTTTCTCGTGGCTAGCACACCTAAAACATTCAGCTTATTATTCATGGAGGTTGATTTGATTTGATCAATGATTTGGCTAATCGACTGTGAAGCAATCGGACTTTGACAGTGTGGGCAGAGAGCCTCTCCTACTCGACTATAAAGTAATCGTAAATAATCATAAATCTCCGTTGTTGTTCCAACTGTTGATCTAGGATTTTTTGAAATACTTTTTTGTTGGATAGCGATTGAAGGACACAGGCCCGTGATCGACTCTACTTGGGGTTTTTTTAACTGCTCAACAAACTGCTTCGCATAAGCGGAGAGACTTTCAATGAATCTTCTCTGAGCTTCAGCAAAAATCGTATCAAAAGCGAGAGAAGATTTGCCACTTCCACTTGGGCCGGTGATGACGATGAATTGATTTTTCGGCAGATCGAGATGAACGTCTTTTAAATTGTGCTCGCAAGCACCTCGAATCTGAATGTGAGAACTAATCTTTTTTTGAAGCTCTTTCGGTCCAAGCAAAGGCTTGTTCGAGAGCTCTTTGGTAACTGAGGCTCGAGACATTTTCACTCCCTACAAGGTCAAAGGCCGTTCCATGGTCTACGGAGATTCGCAAAAAGCCAAGTCCCAAAGTGATATTCACGGCTTCATAAAAATCATTCATTTTAAGAGGAATAAGGCCTTGATCGTGATACATGCAAACTACCCCATCATATTCGGAGGCCTTATAAAAAAGAGAATCGGCTGGAAGAGGCCCTTCAACCTCAAGGCCACGATTTCTTAAAATCTCAATGGCTGGCTGAATAATCTTTTCTTCTTCATCACCGAAAAGTCCGCGGTCAGAGGCGTGAGGATTAAGAGCGCAAACGGCCAAACGAAGATCATTTCTAAAAACCTTAAGGTAATTCCAAAATCTCTCCGTCGTCTCAAGGATTTTTTCAATACTCAGGTGAGAAGAAACCTCTCGCAGAGGCAAATGCGTCGTGACCAGAGCAACGCGAAGATGCAGTCCAGAGAGCATCATCGTTGCCGACTCTGCGCCGTCTAGCATCTTTAGAAATTCTGTTTGGCCTCGAAAATCAGCCTGCTCTTTGGAGCAAAGAAACTTATCAACAGGTCCAGTGACGAGAGTCGATAAGCCCTCTTCTTTTAGAAATCGAACAGCAAACTCTAAATCTCTTAGTGCTCGAGCCCCCGAAGCAGCCGTTCCTTTAGCGGGAGTAAATTTTTGTTCGGGCTGAATATCAATAACTTGTAACTTCTTTTCTGACTCCAGCGTCTCAATGAGATTCTCTGAATCAAAGACTTTAAGAGCCGATCGCGACCCCACCAAAACAATTCGGTGATGATCGGCTCGATCCATTTTGCTTAAAGCATCGACGGCCACTTGAGGCCCGATACTAGAGGGATCTCCAATGCAAGCGACGATTTTAATAGGAGTCTTCACGAATTACGAATCGATCTTAATCAAGGTCGACGACCGAAGTTGAGACAAGACCTTTTCTCTGGCAGCCTCGAGGCGCTCAGCCTCTAAGGCTTTTTTAATTTCTTCTTTGGCCTCTTCGAAACTTTTAGGGCCTAAATCTTTTTTCTCAATCACTTTTAAGAGCTGAATCCCGCCGGGTTGCGGGATGCTGGCGATCTGGTTCTTCTCGAGTGAAAAAATCAAAACCTCAACATCGGAGCGAAGATCGCCACGACGAAAGCTGCCGAGCCGACCATTATTCATTTTAGAAGGAGCGACGCTGATTTTCTCTACACATTCAGAGAAAATCTTTGGGTTTGACTCATATTTCTTTCGCGCCGTTTTAGCAGCTTTTTCATTATTCGCTAACGGAATAAAACACTCTTGAACCTCGATTTCAAAGTTCGAGCTAAACTTGTTTTGATGGCGTTGATAATAAGACATTAAATCGTTTTCAGTTAAGCTTCGAAGACTTTGGCGATTAAGAACTTGATAGAACTGACTCATCTCCATTTGATTGCGAATCTGATTTTTAAGGGCAGCAAAACTGGAACCCTGATTTTCGAGATAAGTCTTAAGGTCTGCCATACTCGCAATGCCTTGAGCGGCGCGCATCGAATTGAGCTGTCTTTCAACGTCTTGATCTGAAACTTCCATATTCGAGGAGCGAAGATATTCTTTAATCAAGGCTTGATCGACCAAACGATCGAGCGCCATTTTCTTCAAAGCCTCTGGTGATTTTTTATCAAGAAGTTGAGACTTGAGTTGCTCTTCGGCGAGAGCGAGGTCAGTCGACGTGATGATCTGCTGTCCGACCTGAGCCTCAATCTTTTCGCTGATAAAGGGAGTCGGCGCTTGGATCGAGGCGAACAAAACAAAAGTAATTAAATTAGAGAAAAACATGTGCCACCTCTTATATCACAAAAGCCTGCTTTTGGGGCATGGCCGCAAGGTATTGAAATCATTGCATTTAATCGGCTGTCATGACTAGAGCTTTTCGATGAGCCCGCGATTATATTGAATGTCGGCCGATCGAATTAGTTCTTCTTCAAACTTATTGAGCCAGGCCTTTTTTCGATCTTCATAGAGCTTTTCAAAAATCTGTTGTCTTACCTGCTTAAAGTCTAGATTTACCGCAGATTGTCGGCTGAGAACTCTGAAAATATGAAAGCCATAGGGAGACTCAATCACTGGTGAAATTTTTCCGATCTCAAGGCTGAAGAGAATCTTATCAATTTCTGCTGGCATCATATCTTTTTGAATTTGAATCCGAGCGTCATCTTGGGCCTCTGGGCCAAGGCTATGCTTTTTGGCGAGTGCTTTAAAATGAGAGGTCGTGTTTTTCTTCAAGAGCTGAGATCGAATCTCATTCGCTAACTCAGCATCGCCCGTGACAATTTGAAGAGCTACGGCTTCTTCTGGAATCTGAAACAGCGGAGAATTTTTTTCGTAGAAACTTAGCGCCTCTTGAAGGCTTGGCGCAGGCAGCTTTGGTTTCTTTACTTCGAAAATTTTTTCCATGAGAAGATTTTGTCTCATCTGTTCTTGCCATTCGTTTTCGTCGATCATTCCCTCTAACAACATTTCTTGAAAAATTTGATCCGGATATCCGCTCTTAATTTTGTCGATCTCGTTCACAAAATCTTTATCATTGAGAGTGATACCCAGAGACTTAGCATTGGTGACAATGACGGCGCGTCGAACAAGAGTCTGAAGAACAAGATTTCGCATTCTTTGTTTTTCGGCACCACTCAAGCTAATGTCTTTAGGTTTTAGATTTTCGTAAAGGTTGAGATAATCTCTCACGCTGATTGATTTATCATTTACGCGAGCAATCGGGTCATCGGATGATGGCGGAGAGCTGCAGGAAATCAAAAATAAAAATATAAATAGAAGTCGGCTCATTCATCAGTCTCGCCATCTTTTTTTAAATCTTTTGGCAAAACATTATCGGGCGAATCTAAGATTCCATTGGGAAGCGGAGAAAGTTTTAAAAGATTATCTTGAAAAGTTTGAATTTTTCGGCCGCCCCTTAAGCTTTCAATTTTTTGGGATAAAAGTTTTTGGCGAGATTCTCGAATCATTTGAGATTCGATTTGAGACTTATAGTTTTCAAAACCCTTTCGCGAATCTTGCAGTTGAATGATGTGATATCCAAAAGGAGACGAAATGACAGGCGATATATCCAGGGGCTGATTCAGAGCAAAGGCGGCCCTTGAGAACTCAGGCACCATATCTTCATAAGCGAAATATCCTAGATCGCCGCCTTGTCGAGCCGAGCTATCTTCAGAATGGCGGCGCGCGAAATCAGCAAAGCTTTGTGGGTTTTTAATGAGTTCTTCTCTCATTTTTTCAAGGGCTCGAAATTTTTCGACCTTTTCTTTTTCAGGCATCCCCGGCGCTGTTTTGATCAAAATATGTCGAGCAGAAATCTGATCAAATTTTTTCTTGTGAGCCTCATAAAAAGCCTGAACGAGCTCAGGTTTTAGAGATTTTTTAGCTTCATCGGCCAGGTCTTCAACATAGGCCTCAGCCAACTTTGTTTTGAATCGAAAGTCGTCCATGAATCCGGCTTCGAGAGCGGCATTGGCTAAGAGCTCAACGTTAATCCATTGATCGAGAAGGTCTCTCTTTTGAATATGAGTCGATAAAACCTGAGGAGTTTTTTCTTCGATTCGTTGAACCTCTTTCATGAATTGGCTCGCAAGAATAAGCTGATCGTCAATTTGAGCGATGGCCATATCATCTTGAACTTCAGGAGGAACCGGCCGGCTTTGACAGGCCGCCAAAAAAGAGAAGGAGATCATCAGGTAAATGGGCTTCACCCCTAGAGTATGAGGAAATTCAAAAAATTTTTAAAGTCGAGAATTGTGGGCATCAACATTGGTTTTATGCCCGAGACTTTGCACAAGCTGGTCAACCAACAACAAAGACTGCTGAAGATCATAAAGCTCAGGGCGGCTAAAGTTGGTTGATTTCATTAAATCTGGGTTTTCATTTGCCGATTCAAAGCTCAAAACGATTCGACCCTTTGAATCAAAGTGAAAGCCAGGAATAGATTTCTTCGTCAAGGCGATGGGGTCTAGCGGTGTAGAATCCTTCAGTTCCAATTGAACTCGACCGTACGAGCAGTCAATCTCAGAGGCATGAATCTCGCCGGCGCGAATTCGAAGTCGAGTCACTGCTAATAGCACTTCGACTTCGTGTGAAAAAAGACCAAAGCGATCTAAAAGTTCATCTTCAAACTCCAGCAGTTCTTGAAGGCTCTGCAATTGGTTCAATCGACGGTAGGTTGAAATTCTCACGCTGGCGTCTGGAATATATTCTTCAGGAATAAAAGCACTAAATGCGGCTTTAACTTCTGGCAGTTCATGGCGAGTGATTTTTCCGGATTTAATCTCTTCGAGTGTCTCTTGAAGCATTTGATTGTAAAGCTCGAGGCCAATTTCAGAGATCACACCTGACTGCGCCTCTCCAAGAAGATTTCCCGAGCCTCGAATTTCAAGATCGTGAGAGGCCACTTTGAATCCGCTGCCAAGCTCGGTGCAGCTCTGTAAAACTTGAAGTCGCTTAGAAGCCTCTGTCGTTAGTGGATTTTCATCTCGAATCAAGAAAAATGAAAAAGCCTTGCGATTACCTCGACCCACGCGACCCCGAAGTTGATAGAGATCACTCAGCCCAAATAGGTCTGCTCGATCAACGATGAGAGTATTCGCATTTGGAATATCAATACCATTTTCGATGATGCTTGTGGCGAGAAGAAGGTCAGCTCGTCGCTCGACAAAATCTAGCATAGTATTTTCTAGTTCTTCTTCATGCATCTGACCGTGCGCGACTACGGTTTTAATGCCGGGCAAAATCTCTTGAAGCTCTTCTTGAAGTGAATAAATTGTTTTCACTCGATTGTGCACAAAAAAGACCTGCCCGCCTCGATCAATCTCTCGCATCACTTTTTCACGAACAAGTTTTTTGTCGAAAGCGCCCACATAGGTGTCGACAGCTTCTCTTGTCTCTGGGGGCGTAACAATCAAACTCAACTCTCGAATACCAACAATCGACATTTGTAGAGTTCGAGGAATCGGCGTGGCCGAAAGGGCTAAAACATCCAGCTCAGACCGCATTTTTTTAATCTTCTCTTTGTGCTTCACGCCGAATCTTTGTTCTTCATCAATGATCAGCATTCCGAGATTTTGAAATCGGATGTCTTTTTGTAAAAGTCGATGGGTGCCTATGATGAGATCGACTTTTCCATCGGCAAGCTCTTGAATGATTTTTTTCTGAGCCGAGGGGGATACAAATCGGCTGAGACGCTCTACTCGAAAGCCCGTATTTTGAAATCTTTTCTGAAAGTTTCTAAAATGCTGCTCGGCGAGCAAGGTTGTTGGTGCTAAGACGGCAACTTGAGTGCCTTGTAGCAATCTAAACATCGCGGCTCGAAGTGCGACCTCTGTCTTGCCAAAACCAACGTCTCCACAAATTAAACGATCCATCGGAAAATTCTTTTGAAGATCGTCGAGGCAATCTCGAATCGCCGAGTCTTGGTCGGAGGTGAGATCGAATCCAAATTGATCGCAGAAGTCCTGATAAGCGAATTCATCGATACTCTTGCGCTCAATGGGCTTTAAGCGACGCTCCGCCGCCACCTGCATCAGATCGTGGGCGATTTGATAGATGTCTTTCTTTGCTCGTGATTTTCGCTTCGAGAATGAAAGAGAGCCGAGCCGATCTAATCGCGGGTGTGCATGGCTCGAACCACTGACATAGCGTGAGATTTTATCGACCTTGTAGATCGGCAAATAGAGTTTGTCGGCCTCAGCATATTCAATGAGAATAAACTCATTTTCGACCTTACCCACATGAAGTTTAACGAGACCTTGGTAGCGACCGAGGCCGTGGTCTTCGTGAACCACGTAGTCTAGCTCTTTAAGATCGCCAAACTCTCTTAAAAATTGAGCCGCATTTACCTGTGAAGCCGATCGCGATTTTTTCTTTTTAAACCCATAGAGATCTCGTTCGGTGATGACGGTCTGTCGAAGACTAGTCGACTGAAATCCCGGAAATGCCTCGCCTTCTTCAATCAAACAGTCGTGTAGTTCTGAGCCAAGGAGTTCGACTAAATTTTTTCGCCTTTTTTCATTTCGAAAAACTAAATGAACAGAGCTCGCATTTTTTCGAGCCTCTTGAAGAATTTCAATTAAGGGCGAGTAGTTTTTAGCGCGAGACAATCGATGTCTTAAATCCTCAAAACCAAGACTTTGATAATTGATTCCCTGTGAAGCGATATGACTCCAAAGGCGATGGGAGTTTTCACTGAAAATTTCGGGATGTGTGCGAAGATGCTCTGGCGAATAGGCCAGCTTTTTAAAATCTCGAAACTCTTCTTGAGTCGCTCGCAGATCGCTCTCTATTTCGAGTTCAATTTTTTCTACATCGACTAAAATGACAGGAATTTTTTTAGGCAGATAAGTTTCAAATGAAACCAGATTTTGACTAAAGGCGGGCAGAACCCATCGAAACTCAAAGAGGTCTTTTTGGTGCTCGATCTGCCAGAGGAGATCATCTCGAACCTCTCGCGGAATTCCATTTGAATCTCCCAAATCTTTGAGGCTTCGACGGGCTCGCTCCATATTTTTTTCTGTGGGAATGAGCTCTCGCAGTGGCAAGAAATCAAAAGATTCTCTCTCTTGCAAAGAACGCTGTGACTCTGGATCAAAATGTCGAATCGAAACGATTTCATCGCCAAAAAATTCAAGCCGAAGCGGGTGGTCGATTCCCATCGGATAGACGTCAATGAGGTGTCCGCGCACACTATAAAATCCAGCGTCTTCAGCGATCTCATCGCGGCGATAGCCCAGTTGGCGAAGCCTCAACACCAGTTGATCGCGATCAATCCAGTCTCCCTTTTTCACACTAAAAATCGAACGATGAAGCTCTTCTGGTGTTAGAACTTTTTGTGAGAGAGCGAGGCCCGTCGTGAGAATAAATCGAGAATTTTTTTTGGATTGGCTAATGGCGAGTTGGGCTTCAATTCGTCGAAAGCTTTTTTCAGGAGATCCACCTACTGAACTATAAGTCGGGTCAAGCTCCGGAAAAATATAGAGCTCACTCTCTTTTGATTTTTGCAAAAGAAAATGAGAAAGAGCCTTTTGGCAATCTTCTAGGGAGAGAGAAAAATTGCTCGGAAAAACAATGAGGGCCTGATCAAAATGATTCGCAATAAAATAAAGCGATGACGATGAACTTAGCCCGCCAATTTTATAAGGCTCACGATGAACAGCAGATGCTTCCATGAAATTTTTTTCTTAATAAAAATAAATCTTTAACAACTAATACAATAAAAACTTTTGTCTCGACTTTCTAAATTGCTTTTCATCTTCAAGCCAGTGAGAAAAGAGCTTTTTCAGAGAATCGCCTTGGTCGACACACTGCCGAAGCTCGGTGTTTCCGGCCAGAATGTCGATAGGAAGCTTTTCATATTCATATTCATAAGGTGGAGACTTCCATGACCATGAGTCTCCATATATTTTTCTGAGGCACCAAAGAAGAACAACGGCATGGCGAGCCGCCCAGAAATCTTTAGCGGGCGGAATTTGAAGCGCGCCAAAGCAGAGCTCTGCATGAAATTTATGAAAACTTGGAATAAAGCCCTGTCGATGAAATTGCACAGGCCGAAGCTCAAGTTTTTTCATTTGCTCCAAATAAAGTTTTTCTACATCACTCCAGTCAATAAATGGGGCGCCGATGAGTTCAAAGGGTCGAGTGGTGCCACGGCCTTCTGAAAGACTCGTCGCCTCTAAAAGACACATTCCCGGATAAAGCCTACAGGTTTGAAAACTTGGCATATTTGGAGATGGCAGCAGCCATCGCTGTTGAAAACTTTCAAAAGAGAGCTTTCGCTTCCAGTTTTTTACTTTAAGAATCTTAATTTCTGGTTTTGGATTCATTTTTTCAGAAAACAAGAGAGCTAACTCTGCGATGCTCATGCCATGAGAAATTGGAATCTCATAGAGCCCAACAAAAGACTGATACTCCAGATTTAAGATTGGCCCTTCGATGAGCTGGCCATTTAAGGGATTGGGCCGATCACAGATCAAAACTGGAATTTTCATTCGAGCGCATACCTCTAACATATAGGCCATGCTGTAGATAAAAGTATAGTAGCGCGCGCCCACATCAAAGAGATCAATAATCATGAGATCAATGCCAGAGAGAGAATCTTCACTCGGCTTTCTTCGCTCGCCATAGAGGGAATAGACGGGACGATTTTTTTTATCTACAAAATCTTGCCATTCAATCATGTTGTCTTGTGTCTCGCCGTGAATGCCGTGTTGCGGCCCGAAGAGTTTTACGAGCTTGGCATTTTCTTCCACGATTTGTTCAAGATGGTTGCCACGCAAATCAACGCTTGAGGGATGACACAAGATGCCAACGCGTTGCTCTCTTTGCTTGCTTCTCCTTAGAAAGGCCTTTAACTGATCGATTCCACCACTGACTGCTTTCATATTGACGCCTCGCCCTTTTCAATCATGTAATATAGTAGAGGGAAAACTTCCCGCGGGGGAAGTTCTTAGGGGGATAATATGAGATTTTTTGGTTTAGTGGGGCTCCTTTGGGGGCTTATGCTGACTTGCACTGACGCGCAAACTCGGCAGACTCGGGGGTTTTTAGATTCCATCACAGAAGACGGACAGAATTTCGATTTTTATTTTTTTCGAGAGGGTCTGGCCGCCGTGAATTCCATCACATTTGATCATACGCAAACGGCGCACTTTAAGCCTTTTTGGAATTCCATCAATCTCGATCGCACATCAGATGATGGGGCTGGGCGAATTCGATCTTGGGAAAATCTAAGCGCCATCGATCTCGGTGTTTTGGCACATGAGAGCTTTCATGCTTTCGTATTTCATTATTGGAAGTCTGAAACCGAGTGGCAAAATCTCAAAGACTGGTTTGGGGCCAGAGCACGTGTTCTTTATTATGAGCTTTCATCTCATGATGCTCAAGTGGCACTCGAAGAGGCTTACGCTTCA